>NZ_JAKGTG010000003.1:0-207752 GCF_022324845.1 Clostridium sp. YIM B02506 | reverse complement strand
TGAAGAATTGAAGAATTGAAGAATTGAAGAATTGAAGAATTGAAGAATTGAAGAATTGAAGAATTGAAGAATTCTTTTAATGTTAGAAAAATATAATAGAGTAAAGTGCTGGGAAAGGGGATAAAGTATGGCGAATAATAGAGGTAAGGAAGAATTATTAAAGGAAGAAGAGGAAGAGAAACTGGAATCTGTTGTTGGTTTCGAAGAAGATAAGGATGCAAAATTTTCAAAAAATTACAATGTGGCAGATTTAGTAAGAGAGAAGTTAGGGGATTCAGCAGTAGTAGATAATATAAGTGAGGGAGAACCTAAAAGTGAAGATATAGAAAAAACAGGTAAAAAAAGTGAGGTTAAGAGTAATTTTGCACATGAAGTAATTCCTGAAATGAATAATAGTAAGCTTAAAAAGAATTTTTGGGTTAGTGCTAATACAATCAGAATGATAAATGAACTTAGGGCTGTTCATCCTAATGCTAACGTAAAGTTTGGAATAATAGTTGAAAATGCTGTTGAGCATTATTATAAATATATAAAGGAAGAAGGGGGAACCCAGATGTAGTAGCTTTTTCGGTTGTAAAAATAATATTTTGATTGTCAAAGTTTTATATATAAAGTAGTGGTGTTTAGATTCGATTATTATATTATAAATATAACTTTAAATAACTTGGGTTATATTTATAATTAAATTCTTAAGAGGAGAATGCTTATGAAAAATCTAAAGATAAGATTAAAATTAATGATCATGATTTTAATACCATTACTAACCATTATATTTATCTCTATAGACGGGGTAAAAAAAATTGATGACACTTACGATACTTTGACCGATGCCTACTATGAAAAACTCTATAAGGTTAATGAGTTAATATTAAATTCAGACAGAGACATGTATCAAGCTCTCGTTGCTCAGAATACGTTAAATGATGTAGGATTATCCGCAGACAATAGAACAAAAAATATAAAGGATTTAAATGATAATATTGATCAGGCTAATCAAGGTATGAAGAAAGCTGTGGATATACTTATTCCAATTAAAGATAGCTTGGTAGGAATAAAGCATACGGACGTTAATAAAAATATATTTGAACTTTACGAAAGCTTTCAAAATAATTATAAGGATTGGTTAAGTAGTTTTAATAAAGAAACTGGAGAAATAAAAGATTTAAATGAATTTAATAAAGGTTTTGAAGAGACTAGAAACGATATAAATCTAATGACTGAAGTTATGGAACTTACATCAGAAGGTACTAAAACTCATATGAGATCAAGTATTAATACAACAATTGTGAGATTTTCTATATTAGCAGGAATAACAATATTAATAACACTTATAATAGGATTATTAATATCAAAAGATTCTTCAAAGGTATTACATAAAATAAGAGAATTGGCAGTAAGATTATCTAATTATGATTTCTCAGAGGATTTAGTTCTTAAGCGTAGAGATGAATATGGACAAACTGCTGAAGCTTTAAATAAGGCTCAAGAAAATATAAGAACATTTATTAATAATATTGTTGAAAAAGTTAACGATATAGATTCTTCTAGTAATAATCTATTTACATCAATAAATGTAATAACTGAAGATTTTAATGAAGTTAATGAATCAACAAGAAAAATAAATATAACTATGCAAGAAAATAGTGCTATATCTGAAGAGATATCTGCATCAGTAGAAGAGGTTAATACAAGTGTTGATGTATTATCTGCTAAGGCTACAGATGGAACAAATAATTCTAATAGCATAAAAGATAGAGCAAATGGTATATTAGATGCTAGTAAGAGCGCTATAAAGAATATTAGAGATATATACGAAGAGAAGGAAGGCCTTATAGTAAATGCTATAGAAGATGGAAAAGTTGTAAGTGAAATAGGGGTAATGGCAAATACTATTTCTGCAATTTCTGAACAGATTAATCTATTGGCTCTAAATGCTGCTATAGAAGCTGCAAGAGCTGGGGAACAAGGAAGAGGTTTTGCTGTTGTTGCAGAAGAGGTAAGAAAATTAGCTGATCAGTCTTCTGAAGCTGTTAATAATGTTAAGGGTGTAATTGATAAGGTGCAAAAATCTTTTGATGATTTATCTTTAACTAGTAAGGATCTTTTGAGATTTATGGATGAGGATGTAAATGTACAATTTGAGGATTTTTCTAGTGTAGGGGAGCAATACTATAAAGATGCTGATTTTGTTAATAATATGTCTTCAGAATTAGCAGCTATGTCAGAAGAAATAAATGCTACAATTAATCAAGTATCAGATGCTGTTCAGCACTTAGCAGAGATGGCTCAAAAATCCTCTGAAAATACAAATGATATAGAGGAACGCTTAAATAGTTCCACTAGCTCAATGGAGGAAATATCTGAAATAGCTGAAAAGCAATCAGTTCTTGCTAATAATTTAAGTGAGATGGTTAAGAGATTTAAAGTTTAAAAGTGTTTTTTAAAGATAGCGATGGTCTGTTTTGAGACATTGCTATCTTTTCTTTTATAGTTTGACTTAAAATTTTCCCTATGATAAATTAAAGGTGTTAAGTTTGTGGCTATATTCAAACTTCTTAAATTTCATTTTACAATCTGAATTAAGAGAGGATGTAGTTATGTTAAAAGATGATATTCTTAAATATTTAGAGGTAAAGACAGAGAGTTTTACTAAGGGAAATGAAAATGAAGATTATACTGCAAATAAGATCTCTGAGGTATTTAAGGTTAAGAGAAATACTGTTAGCCATTATATTAATCAGATGGTTGAGGAAGGTCAAGTGATAAAGATAAATACTAGACCAGTGTATTTTCTTCATAGGGGAAAGTTTGAGGAGAGTTTTTTTTATGTATCTAGAAATATATATTTAAGCTTTGAGGAGCTTTATTTAGAAGAGCCTTTAATAGATAGTTACGATATATTTAATAATCTTATTGGTGCTGAAGGAAGTTTGAAAAAAGCTATAGAGCAGATAAAGACATCTATATTTTATCCAAGTGATGGGCTTCCACTTATGCTTAATGGACCAAGTGGAGTAGGAAAAAGCTATATAGCGGATTTGATTCATAGATACAGTATAGAGATGGGTGTTATTTCGGAAGATGCACCATTTATAATATTTAACTGTGCCCAATATTATAATAATCCAGAATTATTATCTAGTAATTTGTTTGGATATGTTAAGGGTGCTTTTACTGGGGCTGAAAAAACTAAAATAGGTATGCTAGAAGCGGCAGATGGCGGAATATTGTTTTTAGATGAGGTACACAGATTAAATGAAGAAGGACAGGAAAAGCTGTTTACCTTTATGGATCAGGGAGTATTTAAAAGAATGGGAGAAAGCGAAGAATGGCACAAGGCAAAGGTTAGGCTTATATTTGCAACTACTGAATCCTTAACAGATACTTTCCTAAAGACCTTCTTAAGACGTGTTCCTATATTTGTTACAATACCAGGTTTAGATGAAAGAGGAAATAAAGAAAAGCTTCAGTTTATCTATAATTTTTTGATTGGGGAAGCTAAGAATTTTAATAAAACTCTATCTATATCAAAACCTGCTATTGAGTCATTGCTTTCTTATAAGTTTAAAGGAAATGTGGGAGAGCTTGAAAATGCTATAAAATATACTTGTGCTTCAGTGTACTCTAGAAATGTGAAAGCTGAAAAGGTTGTGATTAGGCTTAAGGATATGCCGGAGAAATTACTGCATGAGGTAATAGAGCTAAAGAGTTTTAATATTAATAAAAGCAGTGATGAAACCATAATAACACCAAATACAAGGCTTGAGGAGCTATTTAAAAAAGAAGAGAGTATACTACAAATTATCAAAAATACTTATAGGCAGATTTTTAGTTTATATAGTGATTATAAAAGAAAAGATGAAACTGTAGAGTTTTTTGAGAAGAATGTTTTTAATGAAATTTATGCTTTAATTGATACCTTAGTTTTTGAGAAGTCCTATACTACTGAAAATACTATGTTGCATTTTACAACCTCTAGTTTACAGGATGTTTTTAGATATATGGAGGCAAGTTACAATGTAAAGTTTAATGGAGATAGCATTTACACTATAGCATACTTTTTATATTCTAAAGGTTCTGAAATAATAGAGTGGGATAAGGATTCAGAAAAGCTTAAGGAGCAGTTGTATAATTATATACTTTCCAATAATAATGAGGAGTATCAGCTGGTGTCAAAGCTTATAAAGCTTATTTCTAGTAAGATGGATATAAGTTTAAATATGGAGGAGGAGATTTTTCTTTCTTTTTATTTAAAAAGCCTAAATATTGAAAAACAAAACAATTACCCTAAGGCGGTTATACTTGCCCATGGTTATGCGACAGCTAGTAGCATAACTAATGTGGTGAATAGAATGCTTGAGAAAAATATATTTGAGGCTTTTGATATGCCTATAGATATATCCATTAAAGAAATATCCTATAAGTTAATAGAATATATAAAAAATAATGATGTTTCAAAAGGGCTTATTATCCTTGTGGATATGGGATCTCTTAAAGATATATATTCTAAAATTGAGGATTATATAAATGGACCTGTAATAATCATTAATAATGTTTCTACTCAAATGGCTCTATATGTTGGAGATATGTTAAGGAGAGAAGTCTATTTAGAAGACATAATAACAAAGCTAAAGGAAAATAATAAAACTGAGTATGAAATAATTTACCCAGTAAGCTTTAAAGAAAAGGCAATAGTAACCTCTTGTGCTACTGGAATAGGTACAGCTAAGAAGATACAAAAACTTCTAGAGCAGAGTATACCTAAGGATTTAAGTATAAATATAGTTGTGCATGATTACGAAAGGTTAAAAACTCATGGAACAAAGGAAGCAGTTTTTCAATTATATGATGTTTTAGCTGTGATTGGAACCATGAATCCTGATATTGATGAGATAAATTATATATCTTTAGAGGATTTAATATCTGGAAGAGGGGAAGATAGACTTATTAAGTTATTTGATGGAATAGCTGACGAGAAGATTATAAGAAATATAAATGATAATATAGTCCGTAATTTCTCTCTTGAGAGTGTTGTAAGCTTCTTAACTATTCTTGATACTAATAAGATATTAGAACATGTAGAACAATGCTTAAGCAATCTTGAGGTTTTTATGGGTAAAAGACTTCCTAATGATAAAAAGATAGCTTTATATGTTCATACAAGCTGTCTTGTTGAGAGATTGATAAGGCAGGCACCTATTAAGGATTATCCTGATATAAACGAGTTTTCAAAGTGTCAAAAAAACATGATTGATTATATACAAAAATCCTTTAGTGTCATAGAAGAGATTTATAATGTCAAAATCAACATTGAGGAAATAGGGTATATTTATGATATACTTTCGGCTAAAATAGAGAGTTCAGAAGAGTTTTAGAAAATTTAAAAGAAGGCGTGCCACTATATTGGCACGCCTTTTGCTATATATAATAATTGTAAAATGAAATAAGAAGTAGAAGTTAGAAAGCAGTAATTAATGATAGAAAGGATGAAGTTTAGTTAATGAGGAGTTTTTTGTTAGCTACCCATGGATATTTTGCAGATGGAATATATAATTCACTAAAGATAATAATGGGAGAGCAGAATAATGTGTCTACGCTATGTGCGTATGTAGATGGAAAAAATGATTTAAAGAAAGAAGTTCTTAAGATAATAAATAAGATGAAGAAAGATGAGGAACTAATTGTCCTAACTGATATTTTTGGTGGAAGTGTAAATAATGAGTTTATGAACTATATTGGGAAGGGAAAAATTCATCTTATTTCGGGGTTAAATTTACCATTGTTAATAGAACTCATATCAAGACAAGAGGAGGAGGATATTGAACTTTTGATAGAAGATGTTTTGGTGGGCAGCAAAAAAACTATTCAGTACTGTAATAGTATATTGAAGTCTGCCAAGAAAGTTGAAGATGAGGATTTTTAAGGTAATTATTTTAAGAAAGTGAGGGATTCATATGATAAAGCTATTAAGAGTAGACCATAGATTATTACATGGACAGGTGGCATTCTCCTGGACTAGTTATTTACAAGCAGATTGTATCTTAATTGCAAATGATAATGTTGTTTTAGATGATTTGAGAATGACAACTATAAAGCTTGCAAAACCAAGTGGAGTAAAACTTGTTATAAAGAATATTGAGGATTCAATTAAAGCAATAGTTGAAGGTAAAACAGATAAGTATAAACTTTTTATAGTTGTTGAATCTTTAGGGGATGCAGCTAAGATAGTTAAAGCTGTAAAGAATATAAAAAGTATAAATCTTGGTGGAACTAAACCAAAAGAAGGAACTATATCTATTTCAAAGGTTGTTCATCTTACAAAAGATGAGATTAAGATGATAGAGGAATTAAATAATGATGGTATTGAGGTTGAGGTTAGACAGGTTCCTAGTGAGAGTAAGGCAAAAGCTATGAGTTTGATAAAGAATAAATAAAGGAGGAATTATTATGGAAACATTATTAATTGGCTTAATTGCAGTTTTCGGTTATCTTGAGTATTTTTTAGGGACACAAATGATTCAAAGACCTATAGTAATGGGTACTTTAGTAGGCTTAGCATTAGGAGATTTAAGACAAGGACTTATAATAGGAGCTGCAATTGAATTAGTATTTATGGGAGTAGCTGCTATAGGTGCTGCTATACCACCAGAGGTCACTGCAGGGGGAATACTTGGAACAGCTTTTGCTATTAAATCAGGAGCGGGAGCAGAAGTTGCACTTGCTTTAGCATTACCTATAGCAACAATAGGTTTATTAGCTAAGAACTGTATATACTTACTTATTAGACCTATATTAGCTCATAAAGCTGATAGATATGCTGAGGAAGGAAATGCAAGAGGCATTGAAATGATGCATCTAATGTCAACTTTCATATTTGTAGTATCTATGAGTTTGATAGTTACAATATCCTTTAACCTAGGAAGCGGTGTTGTTGAATCTTTCTTAGCAATGGTTCCTAAAGTGATTATAAATGGCTTATCCGTTGCTACTGGATTATTACCAGCTGTAGGGTTTGCTCTTTTAGCTAGAATGATTATGACAAAACAAGTAGTTCCATTCTTTTTCTTAGGATTTGCTATAGCAGCATATTTAAAAGTACCAGTTATGGGAATAGCAATCATGGGTGTTATTGCTGCACTTATAGTTACTAATAATAGCAACAATAATGTAAATAAGGGGGTAGTGGAAGATGACAACGAATTCTAAAGACAATAAGAAAATAACAGACAAGGATTTGAGAAAAGTATTTTGGAGATCTTTTACTCTTGAAGGATCTTGGAACTATGAAAGAATGGCTCATTTAGGATATGCATATTCTATGATACCTGTTCTTAAGAAATTGTATGACAAAAAAGAAGATTTAAGTAGAGCACTTAAAAGACATTTGGAGTTTGTAAACATAACACCACAAATAGTTACCTTATTACTTGGAATATCAACTGCAATGGAAGAACAGAACTCTAATGATGAGAATTTTGATGAAAGTTCAATATCTTCAGTTAAGACTGGACTTATGGGACCAATAGCTGGAATAGGAGATTCTTTCTTCTGGGGAACTTTAAAGATAATAGCAGCAGGTGTTGGTGTTTCCTTATCAGCTCAAGGAAGTATATTAGGACCAATATTGTTTTTACTTATATTTAATGTACCTCACTGGATACTTCGTTATACATGTATGTTTGGAGGGTACAGATTAGGAACTGGCTTACTGAGCAAAGTTGAAGAGTCAGGATTAATGGGAAAAGTAACTTATGGTGCATCAATATTAGGACTTATGGTTATAGGAGCAATGACAGCATCTATGGTAAGCTTTACTCTTCCTTTTACTGTAGGAAGTGGAGATACAGCGGTAGCATTACAGGATATTTTAGATGGTATCATGCCAGCTTTATTGCCATTAGGATTAACAGGGTTAATATACTACCTTTTAGGTAAGGGGGCTAAGGCAACACATATTATCTTAGGACTTATAGTAGTAGGAATAGGAATCGCAGCATTATCTTAGCTAATAGTAACTTTTTAAAAAGGAGAAGATTATATGAATGAAACTATGTATACCTATATTTTAGAAGAGGAAGAGGTTTGCAGAAAAGTATTAAAAGAAAGAAAAGAAAAAACAGCTCCTTTTCTAGAAATTCTTAAAAATAACAACAGCGATAAGCTTGTATTTTTAGCTACAGGTTCTTCAGTAAATGCTCTTAATTGTGCCAAGTATTATATAGAAAATATGCTTAACATGGAAGTTCAGATAAAAATGCCTGGTACATTTATATATTATGATAAGGTCTTTGATAAGGATTCTATAGTCATTGCAATATCTCAAGGTGGAAAAAGCACTTCAACCATTGATGCTTTAAAAAAGGCAAAAGAAATGGGAGCAAAGGATGTTTTAGTTGTTACTGGAAATGTTGATAGCCCTATATGCAGCCATGTTTCCAAGGTAATTGACATAAACTGTGGAGAAGAAAAGGTAGGGTATGTAACTAAAGGATTTACAGCTACTATATTAACTTTAATGCTTATGGCTTTAGAGGGAGCTTATTTAAAGAAAAAGATAGATGAAGAGATATATAATTTAGAAATTATGAAGTTAGAGAAGGTAATAAGTAAGATACCAGAAACTATTAAAAAGAGTAATGACTGGTATGAAGCTAATAAAGAAGAGTTTGTATTAGCTAAAAGAATGAAGACTGTAGGATATGGTCCAAGCGTTGGGGTTGCTTCAGAAAGCAATACCAAAATAGCTGAAACTGTTAGGATTCCTATATCATCCTTTGAGCTTGAAGAATATACTCATGGCCCTTATTTAGAGTTAAAGGAGGATCATTATATGTTTTTCCTAAAAACTTGTGGGGATATGAAGGAGAGAATAGATAAATTAGAAGAGTATTCAAAGAGGACAACCAATTACTGTTACTCAATAACTTATGAAGAAACTTCTCATGATAAAAAGACACTAGCATTAGGTTATGATGAGGATGAAGATTTTAGTACATTATTATTTGTTATCCCAATTCAAATTTTATCTTATAGATTAGCTGAAGATAAGGGGATACCTTTAGGGATAAGAATCTTTACAGATTTTCATTCATGCTTATCAAGTAAGCTACAATAAAATAACTAGGAGGAAAGAAAATGTTTAATTTTGATGAGAAACACTATTTACAATTAGGAAAGGATGCCTACGCACTAAGAGCTGAAGTAGAGAAATTAGCAGATGATATTTCCAAGAAGGGTTTTGAAAATTTATTTTTCATAGCATCAGGAGGCTCACTAGCAGTTACACAAACTTTTGAGTACATCTGGAAAACTAAATCTAAAATTCCTGTTTATTCAGAGATAGCAGCAGAGGTTATATTAAAGGAAAATAAACAATTAACAGAAAAGTCTCTTGTAATATTACAATCAAAATCAGGAGATACAAAAGAAACTGTACAAGCCGCTAAGTATCTTAAAGAAAAAGGAATACCAACTGTAGGTATTGTAAGAGTAGCTGGCTCTCCACTTGATGAGTTAGTAGATTACTCAATAGTAGAGAAGGTTGAAAATTTTGCTGGTAGCGATCCAGAGAATATGATTTTATATTTCTTATTGTTCCGCTTATTACACAATAATGGAGAATTCCCAGAGTATGAAAGATTTGCTGATGAACTTAAAAATCTTCCAGAAGCTATGGTAAAAGTAAGAGGACAAGCTGACAAAAAGGCAGAAATCTTTGCTGAAAATTATAAGGATGAAACTTATCAACTTTGGATTGGAAGCGGAAGCCTATGGGGAAAAACTTATTCTTATGCAATGTGTGTATTAGAAGAAATGCAATGGATAAAATCAAAATCTATACAAGCTGCTGAGTATTTCCATGGAACTCTTGAAATAGTTGAGGAAGACACTTGTGTAGTTCTAATAAAAGGTGAAGACGAAACTAGATCAATATGTGACCGTGTTGATAACTTCACAAAACAGTACACTAAAAAGTTCACAGTAATTGATACAAAGGATTATGAAGTAAAAGGTATAAGTGATGAGTTTAGAGTAATAATAGGTCAAATGATAGTTACTGCTGTAGTTGATCGTATAAGTGTGTACTTAGAGAAAAAGAGAAATCATTCTCTAGATACAAGAAGATACTATAGAGTTTTAGAATATTAATATATTGTATGAAATAGGGTAAGAGAAAGAGGCGTTTTGAAATGCAATTAGCATGTCAAAACGTCTTATTTCTTTTATAATAAAATAAACAAATTTAGAATTATTTGGTATAATTATGGTATAAAAATTTAAATATGTATTTTTATGTAAAAGGAGGGGTTGTTGTGGAATATTTTAATTTAACACATCCACAGAGAGGTATATGGGAAACTGAAATGGTCGTTAAGGAAACTCCTATTGGGTGTATAGGAGGAACAATATTTTTTCAGGAGGAGGTCGATGTAAAAGTTTTAGAAAAAGCTATTAATAAACTAATAGAGGTTAATGCTTCTATTAGGATTCATATTAAAATGATGGATTTTAATCCTGTGCAGTATGTTTCTAGTTATAGCTTTAGGAATTTTAAGATGGTTGATTTTTATGGTAAATCTAAAGAGGATCAGGAAAAGTGGGTTAATAAGAATATGAGGACTCCCTTTAATTTATATGAAGAAGATTTATTTGATGTTGTTATTATAAGAGCTTTTGATGGGGAGATTGGGTTTTATCTTAAAATTCATCATATTATAGCTGATGCTTGGACTATGGCTTTAATTGGCTCTCAAGTTATGGAGTATTATAAAGTCTTAATGGAGGGAGGAGAGCTAAGTTCTGAGTTTAAGCCCTCTTATATAGAGTATGTAATTAGCGAAAATAATTATCTAACTTCATCTAAATATGAAAAGGACAAGGAGTATTGGGATGAAAAGTTTCAATATAAGCCTACCTTCTCCTCAATGAAGACAAGGGGTAAGGCTTTTTATAGTACTTTGGCTAATAGAAAAACTTTTATTATTAATGAAGAAAGTTTAGATAAGATAAAGAATTTTTGTAGAGAAAATCTGCTTTCTCCTGGGGTTTTATTTGAAGCTGCTATAGGAATATACATAAAGAGATTTTTTGATATTAAGGGTGTAACTTTAGGAGTTCCTGTTTTAAATAGAAGAGATAAAAGAGAAAAAGCAACAAGTGGAATGTTTGTAAGTACTGTTCCTATGAGAATAGAAATAGATAAAAATAATACTTTTTTGGAGCTATGTAAGATTATAGGGAAAGAACACAGGGAGGTATTTCGCCATCAAAGATATCCCTATGGTATATTGTTGTCTGAGATAAGAAAAAAGCATAAGATTAGGCATAATCTTTATGATATTAGTGTGTCTTATCAAAATGCTAAGATTGTTAAGTGTGATGACGGGGATAATTTTAAAACTAAGTGGTATTTTAATGGGCATTTGTTAGAGTCTATTTGTTTACATATAGATGATAGGGATGACTTAGGTGTTTTGGTTTTGAATTTTGATTATTTAGCGGAGTTATTTACAGAAGAGGAGATTGAGGATTTATATGATACTTTAATGCTTTTTATTAATCAAGGAATTGAGAGTATGAGCTTAAAGCTTCATGAAATGGAGTTAGTTAATGATAAGGATAGGTATAATCTCCTATACGGGTTTAATAATACTTTAGCTGATTATCCAATCCATAAATGTATGCATGAGCTTTTTGAAGATCAGGTAGAAAAAACTCCTGATAATATTGCACTGGAATATGAGGGGAAATTTTTAACCTACAAAGAATTAAATAATATAAGTAATGACCTTGCTTTAATTCTTAGGAGTAAAGGAGTGGGCCCTAATGTAATAGTGGGGTTATTGTTAGAAAGGTCATTTGAAACTATTATAGGGATATTGGGAGTTTTAAAAGCAGGTGGGGCTTATTTACCAATAGATCCAGATTATCCAGAGGAAAGAATAAAATATATGATAGAGGATAGTGGAACTAAAATGGTGTTATCTTCGTCTAAGTTTAAAGGTAAGCTTTTAAATATTCAGTGTATATGTATGGATTCTCTTAATAAATGTGAAGAAGAGGTTCCTAATTTAGACATAAGTTATGATTCAAAAAATCTTGTTTATTTAATCTATACATCTGGTTCTACAGGTAAACCTAAGGGATCTATGATAACTCATAGTGGGGTTGTTAATTATATTTTGTGGGCAAAAAAGGTTTATTGTGATAATAAAGCTGTTAACTTTCCTTTATTTACTCCATATTCTTTTGATTTAACAGTTACCTCAATTTTTACACCAATTATATCAGGGGCAGCCATAATAATATATAGAAATGAAAATATAAAAAGAACTCTAGATAAAATTATTGAGGAGGACAAGGTAGGCGTTATGAAGCTTACTCCAACTCATTTAAACCTTCTTAAAAATCTACACAATAAAGAAAAACATAGGGTTAATAAACTTATTGTAGGCGGGGAAGATTTAAAGACTGAGGTAGCTAAAAAAGTGTATAAAGAATTTAAAGGAAATATAGAGATTTATAATGAATATGGCCCTACAGAAACTGTGGTTGGTTGTATGATTTATAAATATGATTATTTTAGAGATAATAAGGAATCTGTTCCAATAGGGGTTCCTAGTGATAATGTTATGATTTATATTTTGGATAAATATATGAAGCTTGTACCAATAGGTAAAAAGGGAGAGATGTATGTATCTGGAGCTGGGGTTGGAGCAGGTTATATTAATAATGAAAAAATAACGAAAGAAAGATTTATTGAAAATCCTTTTGTCTTAGGAGAAAGAATGTATAGAACAGGGGATTTAGGAAAGTGGACAAAGAGTGGGGATATAGAATATTTGGGAAGAATAGATAACCAAGTCAAAATAAGGGGATTTAGAGTTGAGGCCGGAGAAATAGAGAAAAAGATCGAGGCATATGAGGGGATAAGTCAAGCTATAGTTAATGTTTATAAAGATAAAAGTGGGAACAAACATCTATGTGCTTATTATGTTTCTAAAGAAGATTTAGAAACACAAAAGCTTAAAAGCTTTCTTAAGGAAACTTTAGCTGAATATATGGTTCCAACATATTTTATAAAAGTAGAGGCTTTTTCTATAACTCCTAATGGTAAAATTGATAGAAATAATCTTCCAGAGCCAGAGCTTGATAATATACGTACTAAAGCCTTTGTAGCTCCAAGAAATGATTTAGAGAAAAAAATAGCTGAGATTTTTTATGATTTGTTTGATACTAAAAGCATAGGTATTGATGATAATCTCTTTGATGATCTTGGTGGAGATTCATTAATAGCTATCCAACTGCAGATTTTAGCTGAAAGGCAAGGTATAAAGGTTGAGATAGAAGAAATCTATAGATACCCAACAATAAGACAACTTACTTCTGGATTAAAGGAGGGAAAGAGTGAAGTTAATGAGTATGATGACTTAGATTATTTGGATATTTCTAATAGATTTAGGGAGTTTAATAATAAAAAGGAGATGAAAAATGTCCTATTAACTGGGGCAAGTGGATTTTTGGGAACGCATATATTGTTTAAACTTTTAAGTAGTTATAAAGATGTTAAGGTAACCTGTTTAGTAAGAGATGAAAAGAGGTTTTATAGTTCTCTAGAATATTACTTTGATAAATCAGATGTAGTTAATATGAAAAGGAGAATAAGCTGTGTAATAGGTGACATAAGAGAGGATAATTTAGGACTAGAATTAGATATATATAATAAGGAAAGAAATGAAATAGATACAGTTATTCATACAGCTGCAAATATTAAGCATTTTGGGGTTTTTGAAGATTTTTATAAAACCAATGTTAAAGGAACAGAAGAAGTGATAAAATTCTGCTTAAAGTCAGGAGCTAGGATGTATCACATATCTACTATGAGTGTTTCAGGACAAGGGATTATAAAACAAAGTCAAAAGATGCCAGAGTTTAGTGAAAATAATCTTTATATAGGTCAAGCTTATAAGGATAATGTATATATTCACACTAAGTATTTAGCTGAAAAAGCTGTTATTGATTCAATGGAGAAGGGATTAGATGTTTGTATTTTAAGAGTTGGTAACCTAATGTGGAGAGAGGGGGATGGGAGATTTCAGAAAAATCCTAAGGACAATGGATTTATAAATAGAACCCTTGCAATCCATAAGTTAGGGGTTACTTGTAAAGAACTCCAGAATTCTATAATTGATCTTACTCCTGTTGATAAATGTACAGAAGCAGTGATTAAAATAGCTGAATTTACGGAAAGCTGTGGAGTATTTCACTTAATAAACCATAATGAAATAAGTTATATAAAACTATTTGATATGCTTAATAAGAAATTAAACACAATATCAACGTTAGATTTCTACAATATTGTTAATGATAATAAAGAAGAGGACAAGGTTGGAGTTTTATATCTATATTTAAATGGTATAAAGGAAAATATAAATACTTTAAGTGTAAACATAAAATCAAACTTCACTAAAGAGTTTCTTAAGGGAGTGGGTTTTGAATGGAATTGTGTGGATGAAGAGTATATTAAGGGGGTTGGGGTGTTTTAGGGGAATATCTTTACAGTATCTTTATTATAAAATTATAAAAAGGTTAATAAAAGTAGCCATTATGTCTTTATTTTAGACTATGGCTATTCTTATTTAAAGGAAAATACACGCAAGACTACTTTTATATAATATTAAATTGTTACAAAAGTATTACATTTATAAATAGTAGAAGAACAAAAGATGAGAGCTGTTTTACAAATTATGATATTGAAATTAAATATATTATATGCTAATGGCAAAAAAAGAGATATTTTAAGAAAATATTATAGTAATATTAATTTTGAGTTAAAAATATTTTTAAAATATTGAATAATAGTCGAAATATAATTTATATTCATAAAAGCTAATAAAATATATGGCATTGAAGATTCAAATGAAAAAATATATAATAATTTAGACAAGATGTTTAATAAATTGCTACATAATTTATTGTTTGTACAAAATATGCTCTGTTTCCACAAATAAATAACAATTTTGCTTTTTATTAAATAGACTATAAAGGTATTGTATGATAATATTATTTTACTATAAATTCTTATGATTATAGGATATGGGGGGGCATTAATGCAACTTGAGAGAATTGAAGAAAAAATTTTTTATAATAAAAAATATAATACTATGTACAGTCTTACAAAAAGAGTTATAGATGTATTAGGTTCGATGATTGGAATAATTTTATTAAGTCCAATCTTTTTTGTGGTAGCTGTATTAATAAAAATTGACTCCAAGGGGTCAGTAATATTTTCTCAAACCAGAGTCGGAAAAAATGGTAAAGAATTCAAAATGTACAAGTTTAGAAGTATGGTAGTTAATGCGGAAGAATTAAAGAAAAAACTTTTGGCACAAAATGAAATGTCAGGTCCAATGTTTAAAATGAAAGATGATCCTAGAATAACTAAAATAGGAAAGTTTATAAGAAAAACAAGTATTGACGAATTACCACAATTAATAAATGTATTAAAGGGGGAAATGAGTTTAGTAGGTCCTAGACCAAGCTTGCCTAAAGAAGTGGAGAAATTTGAACCTTGGATGAGAAAAAGATTAGAAGTTAAACCAGGTCTAACATGTTATTGGCAGGTTAGCGGTAGAAATAATATAGATTTTAATGATTGGATGAAGTTAGACATAAAATATGTTGAAGAGAGAAATATATATACAGATATAAAACTTATCTTTAAGACGTTTTTTGTATTGTTTGGGGATAAGAATGCTCATTAATATTTTTAAGAAATGGAACTATGGATTTTAAATAAAAGGAGACTTATTATGAAAAAATATGATTACTTAATAGTAGGAGCTGGTCTGTTTGGATCAATATTTGCTTATGAAGCTAATAAGAAAGGAAAGACGTGTTTAGTAATAGATAAAAGAAACCATATAGGAGGTAATATTTATACTAAAGAAGTAGAAGGTATAAATGTTCACGAATATGGAGCACATATATTTCACACAAGTAATGATAAAGTCTGGAAGTACATAAATAAATTTACTGAATTTAATAGATATACTAATTCACCAGTGGCTGTTTATAAAGATGAGCTTTATAATATGCCTTTTAATATGAATACATTTAATAAACTATGGGGAGTAAAGACACCAAAGGAAGCTAAAGGAAAAATAGAAGAACAAATAAAAGAATCTGGTATTGGAGAACCTAAAAACTTAGAAGAACAGGCAATAAAACTTGTTGGAAAAGATATTTATGAGAAATTAGTAAAAGGCTACACAGAAAAACAATGGGGCACTAGAGCTACAGAATTGCCTTCATTTATAATAAAAAGACTTCCTGTAAGATTTACATATGATAATAATTATTTTAATGATAAGTATCAAGGAATTCCAATAGGTGGATATACTCAAATTGTTGAAAAGATGCTTGATGGAATAGAGATAAAGCTTAATACAGATTTCTTTAAAAATAGAGATGATCTAGAAAGTTTAGCTGATAAGATAGCATTTACAGGAATGATAGATGAATTTTACGAGTATAAGTTTGGAACTTTAGAATATAGAAGTTTAAGATTTGAACATGAAATTTTAGATGAAGAGAACTATCAAGGAAATGCAGTAGTTAATTACACTGAATATGAAGTGCCTTATACTAGAATAATAGAACATAAGCACTTTGAATATGGGACTCAACCTAAGACGGTAATAACCAAAGAATATCCAGCTAAATGGAATATAGGAGATGAGCCATACTACCCAATAAATAATGAAAGAAACAATAAAATGTATAAAGCGTACAAAGAGTTGGCAGACAAAGAAGCAAAAGTAATCTTTGGAGGACGATTAGCTGAGTATAAATATTATGATATGCATAATGTAATATACCAAGCTTTAAATGCAGTTAAGGAAGAGCTTGGAAAGGTAGAATAAAATGAAAATTATTAAAAATTTTTTATATAACTTATCATATCAAATATTAGCATTAATTTTGCCTTTAATTACAGTACCATATGTATCAAATATATTGGGAGCAAAAGGGATAGGGGACTACGCCTTTACTTTTGCTAATACACAATACTTTATTTTATTTGGAATGGTTGGTATAACGTTATATGGAAATAGGCAAATTGCATATGTACGGGATGATAAGCAAAACTTAAAGAATAATTTTTATTCAATATATTTTGTACAAGTAATGACAGTAACAATATCTAGTATAATATTTATACTTTTTGTTTTTATGTTTAATGTAGATTTTTATAGAACATTATACTTAATTCAAGGGATAAACATACTAGCCGCATTGGTGGATATTTCCTGGCTTTTTATTGGACTTGAACAATTTAAAAAAACAGTTGTAAGAAATACTATAGTAAAGTTAATCTCTCTTGCTAGTATTTTTATATTTGTAAAATACAGTAACGATTTGCTAAATTATACCTTGATATTAGCGTTGTCAAATTTATTAGGAAATCTAACTTTTTGGTTATATATTCCTAAAACGATAGGGCTTAAGGAGATTAAGTTAAGTGCATTGCCAATGCACCTGAAGGCATCAATAGCTTTGTTTATTCCACAGATAGCGATACAAGTATACTTATTACTTAGTAGAACATTGCTTGGTGTTTTTACAGATACTATACAAGTTGGATACTATGAAAATTCACAAAAACTAGTGAAAATGGCTCTTACTGTTGCGACAGCCATAGGTACAGTAATGATGCCAAAGATAGCAAATACAGTTGCATCAGGAGATATGAAAAAAGTTAAATATTATATTTCGAATTCATTTTTCTTTATGAGTGCTTTTTCAATACCATTAATGTTTGGATTGTTAGGAATTTCAGCAGAGTTATCACCCTGGTTTTTTGGTAAGGAATTTGTGGGGATAGAAAAGTTAATTATAATTAGCTCAATAATTATTTTAGCAATTAGTTGGTCTAACGTTTTAGGAACTCAGTTATTAGTACCATTAAATAAAATAAAGCAATTTACTACTTCAGTTACTTTAGGTGCTATAGTTAACTTATCATTAAATTTAATATTGCTTAAAAAGATGGGAAGTATAGGAGCTTGCATAACTACAGTTATTGCAGAGATAACTGTTACAACATCCCAATTCTATTTTCTAAGAAAATTCTTGAATATACCTAAGTTAATTAAGTCAGTACTTATATTTTTTCCATCAGCAATAATTATGTTTATAATTGTTAGATTTATTGGAATAAATATGGGAGCTAAGAAATTGACAACTATAGTTCAGATTTTAATAGGAGGTATATCTTATTTAGTATTCGTATTCATATCTTTTAGGATATTTTATAAACAAAATATTATAATTTACTTAAAGAAGATGGTAAAGAATTAAGGGTGAATATGAGTAATACTTGGAAGAGGTAATTTAAAGGAGTTGTCTAAGATTATAAGGCAACTCTTAATTTTTGGAAGCTATAAAAATATGTTTTTTTATAATATTAAGTAGTTATAAATATGTCAAATTTACAAGGTAAAACAAATATAAATAAATATATTAAACATAAATGTAAATAATAAGTTATATAGGACATTGTAAATATAGAAAGATTAAATTTAAAGAAAAAATATTGAGTCTAGAACTATAATTAGTCGAAAAATGGCTTGTTGACTCGAGGGTTAATACAAAATGTAGCGTTGAAGAATTTTAAAAAAAACTATATAATTATTTAGTTAAGGTATTCAATAAAGTACTATATATTTTATTGGTTATACAAAACATGTTTAATTTCCACGAATATATAGTGACTTTGGAGTTTAATAAATTGATGTGCAATATAGTATATGATGCTGTTATTTTGCTATAAATATTAAAGATGATAGTTAAATAATATAAATAGATGCCAATTTAAGATAACAATAGATTTGATTAGATGATGAAAGTGTTGATAGGGGGATAAAAATGAAAATAGTAGTAGCTGGCACTGGATATGTAGGATTAGTAACAGGGGCATGTCTAGCCGAAGTGGGGCACAATGTAACCTGCGTTGATATAGACGAGAAAAAAGTAGAGATGATGAAAAAAGGTGTTTCGCCTATATATGAACCGGGATTAGATGAGTTATTAAAAAATAACTATGAGTTAGGAAAAATAGATTTCACTTTAGATTATATTAATGCTTACAGAAATGCAGACGTTATATTTATAGGGGTTGGGACACCGGAGAGAGAAGATGGTTCTGCTAATTTAGAATATGTGTACAATGTAGCTAAACAAATAGCAGAAAATGTAGAGAAAGATGCTTTAGTAGTGGTAAAATCTACAGTACCTATAGGAACTAACGATAAGATAGAAGAATATATTAAGTTAAATTTGAAAAACAAAGTTAAAGTAGAAGTAGCCTCTAATCCAGAATTCTTATCTCAAGGGACAGCAGTAAAGGATACTTTAAATGCTAGCAGAATAGTAATAGGTGTTGAATCTAAGAAATCGGAAGAAACCTTAAGAGAAGTATATGAAAGATTTAACCATCCAATAGTAGTTACAAATAGAAGAAGTGCAGAAATGGTAAAGTATGCTTCTAACGATTTTTTAGCGCTTAAAATATCTTTTATAAATGAAATAGCGAATCTATGCGAAATAGTTGGTGCCAATATTGAAGATGTAACTAAAGGTATGTCTTATGATGAAAGGATAGGAAGTAAGTTTTTAAAAGCAGGAATAGGATATGGGGGTTCATGCTTTCCTAAGGATACTAAGGCTCTACACTGGTTAGCTGAAGACAATGGATACGAGCTAAAAACAGTTAAGGCAACTATAGAAGTAAATGAAAACCAAAAGTTTAGGCTTATAAGAAAGGCAATACAAAAGTATGGCACACTTAAAGGAATGAAAGTAGCAGTTTTAGGATTAACGTTTAAACCAGGAACTGATGACTTAAGAGAGGCACCATCAATACCTAATGTAAGGAGACTCTTAGAGGAGGGAGCAGAGGTTATAGCTTATGATCCAGTAGGAGCAGAGAATTTTAAAAAGTTATATCCAGAGAGGGTTCAGTATGTAAATAGCCCTGAAGAAGCATTAAAGGATGCAGACTTAGCCTTTATATTTACTGAGTGGGATGAAATAAAGAAAATTAATCTTAAAAGTTTTAAAGAATTAATGAAAAATGCTGTAATTTATGATGGTAGGAATTGTTTTAACTTGAAAGAAGTAAATAATGAAGGCGTAGAATATTATTCTGTTGGAAGATAAATATTTAAGAGCTTAAGAAGAGGTATATAATGAAACATGTTTTTATAATTGGATCTAAAGGAATTCCAGCTAATTATGGAGGATTTGAAACTTTTGTTGATAAATTAACAGAGGGACAAAAAGATAAAGAAATAAAATATCACGTTTCTTGTTTATCAGATAATGATGATGAGTTTGAACATAATGGGGCTAGATGCTTTAATGTTAAAGTACTTAATTTAGGTGCTGCAAAAGCAATTTATTATGATGTTAAGGCTCTAAAAAAATGTATTGCTTATATAAAAGAAATGAGATTAGAAAAACCTGTGGTTTACATATTGGCATGTAGAATAGGACCATTTATAGGGAAATATAAGAAGCAGATTGAAAAAATAGGTGGCAAGCTATTAGTAAATCCAGATGGACATGAGTGGAAACGAGGAAAATGGAATTTTGCAATAAAGAAATATTGGAAAATTTCTGAGCAGTTGATGGTTAAGCATGCAGATTTATTAATATGTGATTCTGTAAATATTGAAAATTATATTAAAGAAGACTATAGTTTTTACAATCCTAATACGACATTTATAGCTTATGGAGCTGACACAAAAAAATCACAATTAGGTGACAATGATGAAACTCTTCTTAGTTGGTATAATGAAAAGGGTATTAAGAAAAAGGGGTATTATTTAGTAGTAGGTAGATTTGTTCCAGAAAACAATTATGAAATAATGATAACTGAGTTTATGAAATCAAATACTAAGAAAGATTTTGTTCTAATTACTAATGTAGAGAAAAATAAATTCTATGATAAGCTTAGAGAAAAAACTAACTTTGATAAAGATAAAAGAATAAAGTTTGTAGGAACAGTATACAACCAAGAGCTGCTTAAAAAAATAAGAGAGAATGCTTACGGATATTTGCATGGTCATGAGGTAGGTGGCACCAATCCATCTTTGTTGGAAGCATTAGCTACAACTGATTTGAATATCTTATTAGATGTTGGATTTAATAGAGAAGTTGGAGAATCTGGAGCTGTTTATTTCAATAAAGACAATGAAAGCTTAAGTAGATTAATAGATAGTTTAGAACAGTACGACCAAAAGACTATAAATGATTATAGTAGTGCAGCTAAAGATAGAATAGAAAAAGAATATACCTGGCAATTAATTATAGATAAATATGAACAAGTATTTTTATCTAATAATATATAATGGAAACGACACCTTTAGATCCACACAGTCCATATTCTTCAAGTAAAATTGGAGAAAACTTTATGGAGAACCAGGTAAAGTTTATAATTTAGGTGAGCATAATGAAAGAATTAACATACAAATAGTTAAAACAGTAATAGCTTATTTAAATGAAAATGTAGATAATATTATAACTGAAGATTTAATTAAGTATATAGAAGATAAAAAAGATCATGATAGAAGATATGGATAAAAAATGATTTAGGTTGTTATCCAGAGACTACTTTTCAAGTATGAATAGCAAAAACTATTAAGTGGTATTTAGATAATAAAGAATAGATGGAACATATAACTTCTGGAAACTAACAGAAGTATTATGAAAATATGCATAGGTAACATAAGTTATATATTAATAAAACTTGAGGTAAGGTAATGATAGATAGAATTGATAGGAAAAATGTAACTAATTCTGCTTTGATAAATATACTATTTATGTCAGTTATAAAAGTAATTAGAGGAACCATAAGTAAGTATTTTTTTAAAAAATCTAGAGGGTTATTATTTATTGGTAAGAAGACTAGTATTACTCATAAAAGATACATATCATTGGGAAGAAATGTTAAGTTCGAGCAGAATTGTGAGATTCAAGGATTAAGCAAAAGAGGAATAATATTTGGAGATGATGTAACTATAGGAAATTCAGCAATGATAAGACCATCTAGTTACTATGGTGTTGAAATAGGTGAAGGTATGGAGATTGGTAATAACTCATCAATTGGGCCATTAAGTTATGTTGGGTGTGCCGGATATATTAAAATAGGAAAAAATGTAATGATTGGTCCTAGAGTTAGCTTGTTTGCAGAAAATCATAGTTTTTCTGATATAAATATTACTATAAAAGATCAGGGAGTTAATCAAAAAGGGATAGAAATTAAAGATAATTGTTGGATTGGAAGTGGAGCTATTATACTAGATGGAGTTACAATAGGGGAAGGTTGTATAATAGCAGCTGGAACTGTTGTAACTAAAGATATAAAACCCTATTCAATCGTTATGGATAAAAGAAATAAACAAATAGTAAGTAGATTGGAGAAGTAATATGAAAAAAATCTTATATCTTCATGCTGGGGCAGAACTGTATGGTGCTGATATAGTGCTTTTAGAGTTATTAAAGAATTTAGATAAAGATAAATTCACTCCATATGTTATATTACCTAGTGAGGGTCCATTAGTAGAGAAATTGAGAGGACATAATATATGGGTTAAAGTTATGGAATATCCTATAATTAGAAGAAAAATTTTCAATATTCTAGGACTATTAAAATATATAAAAGAC
Organism: Clostridium sp. YIM B02506; assembly: GCF_022324845.1. Taxonomy (NCBI): domain Bacteria; kingdom Bacillati; phylum Bacillota; class Clostridia; order Eubacteriales; family Clostridiaceae; genus Clostridium; species Clostridium sp. YIM B02506. Next base: position 185,021 of record NZ_JAKGTG010000003.1, on the reverse strand, counting down.
TATTTTATATATTCATCTAAAATAAAGGCTATAGTTAAGCATGAAAAAATAAATATAATTCACACTAATACAGCAGCTGTGTTAGAAGGGATATTTATAAAAAGAATGCTTAAAATACCACTTATATGGCATATACATGAGATTATTGTAAAGCCGAAAATTGTACATAAAGTCCTGAGCTATTTAATTGCAACTAATTCTAGTGAAGTTGTTACTGTATCAGAAGCTGTAAAAGAACATTTGAAATCTACTGGATATTTTAAAAAAAATATAAATGTTATTTATAATGGTGTAGATAATAATGTATTTAATAAAGAAAATAATACGAGTTATATAAATAAAGAATTTAATATTCCAACAGAAGCAATAGTTGTAGGCATGATTGGAAGAGTTAATGCGTGGAAAGGTCAAAATGACTTTTTGGGAGCAATGGATATAGTTTTAGAAAAGCATAAAGATGTTTACGCTATGTTAGTTGGAGGTGTGTTTGAAGGAGAAGAGTGGAGAATAGAGGAACTAAAAAGTAAAATTAAATCAATGAAGAATAAGAATAGAGTAGTATTTGATCAGTATAGAAATGATAGCAAAAATATACACGCTTTGTATGATATATTTGTTCTTCCAAGTACTAACCCTGATCCGCTACCAACAGTAGTATTAGAAGCCATGGCCAGTAGTACACCTATTGTTGGATATAGACATGGGGGAATTTGTGAGATGGTTAAGGAAAACTATAACGGTTTGTTAGCAGAAGTAGGTAATGTAAAAGATTTAGCCGAAAAAATAAGTTTAATATTAAACGACAAAAATCTTAGAAAGAAATTTCAAGAAAATTCATGTTTAAGACAGAAAGAAAACTTTTCACTGAGAAGTTATGTTGATAAATTTACTAATCTATATGATAAGTATGAATTATAGTATTTGGGATATAAGGATGTAAAAATATGAATGATAGCAATGATAAGAAAAAAATATTATATATAAGAAGTGGTCCGTATGAGTTAAGCTTTGATAGTTATAATTTGCAAGAAGTAGGACTAGGAAAGGCATTTTGTGAATTAGGATATGATTTTGATATTATATACTATTCAAAGAAGAATAGGGATCAAGCTGTAAATACTGACCAAAATAAGTTGATAATATTTTGGCGTAAAGGTATAAAGATATTACGTACAGGGCTTTATCCTTCTGTTTGGAGTAGAAAGTTTCTAAGTAAATATGATATTGTATTTGTATCAGAATATAGCCAATTAATGAGCGTTATTGTAGCACATAGACATAATAACGTATTTTTGTATAATGGACCCTATTATAATTTATTTAAGATACCAATAATGGAAAAAATATATGATACTCTTTTTTGTAAATATATTAATTCACATATCAAAAAGATATTCACAAAAACAAGAATGTCTAAAGATTTCCTTGAAGAAAAAGGAATAAAAAACTCTGTAGTTACAGGTGTTGGTCTTGATGTTTCAAAATTTGAACAAGAAATAGAACTACAATCAAACACTCAAAATTTAATTGATAAAATGGATGGACACCGTAATTTATTATACGTTGGAAGTATAAGTAAAAGAAAAAATGTTGAATTTTTAATAAAAATATTTAATGTATTAAAGAAAGATACAGAATACAAAGACCTACAGTTGGTTTTAGTTGGAAAAGGAAGTGAATCTTACACACAATATTGTAAGAGTCAAATAGATAGAGAATACTTAAATGATGTGATTTGGTATGAATTCATTAAAAATTCTCAGATGAAATTTATATATAATAAAGCCAGTATATTTTTATTACCTTCTGTTCAAGAAATTTTTGGAATGGTATTATTAGAAGCTATGTATTTTAATGTGCCGACTATTTCAAGTAGGATTGCAGGTTCAGATACCCTAATTAGAAATAAAGAAAATGGATTTATTGTTGACTCTTTTGACTGCAATCAATGGGTTGAAAAGTGTAAGTGTTTATTAGAAAATCCTGAATTCTCTACTGAAGTTGGAAATAATGCAGGGCAAACAATACGTAAAGATTATATGTGGAGTAGTATTGCGAAAAAAATGATGGATTATTTTGAATATAGTTAGGAGGGAAAATAATGAAACTGTGTTTTGTAATATTACACTATCTAACATATGGTGATACAATAGAATGTATAAATTCGATATTAAATTTAAATGGATCAACAGATATTGTGGTTGTTGATAATAATTCCAATAATGGCAGTATAGAAATTGTTGAATTAACATTTAAAGAAATAAATAATATTAAATTTATTTATAACAAAAATAATCTTGGATTTGCTAAAGGCAATAATATTGGTTATGAATATGCAAAAGATGTTTTGAAATCAAATATGATTGTTGTAACAAATAATGATACTGTTTTTAATGATATAGAATTTATTGATAAATTACATAAATCTTACGAAGAAAATAAGTTTTTTATTACGGGACCAGATATTGTATCTATGGTTGATGGTGGCCATCAAAATCCAATGAGTGGAAATTGTTTAAGTAGCAAAGAAGCATTTATGGAAGAAGTTCGCTATTCTTTACTTTTCCTACTTTCAAAGTTAGGTTTATATGACTTACTTAAGAAGAATAAAAATAATAGTAATTCTAATAATTTAGCAAAATATGTTGCTGAAAAAAAAGAAAATGTTATTTTGCATGGGTCGTGTATTGTTTTTTCAGAATTGTATATAGAGAAGATGAAATATGCTTTTTATCCAGAAACTTTTCTTTATATGGAAGAAATGATCTTGTTTCAGTTATGTATAAAAAATGGTTTTAAAATAATTTATGAACCTTCACTTAAAGTACTTCATAAAGAGGATTCATCAACAAATAAATTAACATCTAGTAACAAGAAAAAACGTGAATTTGTTTTTACAAATATGGCTAAGTCATTACGTATTTATAGAAAATGCCTTAGATAATATAATAATTCTTATTATACAAAGTTGGAGGAATGATATGATAATAGCTTGCTTTATATTAATTTTCGCAGTTACAATCGTGGTTATTGAGAAAGAATATAGGAGTCCAATTAATCCATTTATCTTTTTTAGCGGGATTTGGGCATTCATTGTCTTTTTGTATTCATTACATCTTTTCGGACTTAGGGAAGGATCAGAACAAATAGTATATTTAATTTTTATTGGGGTCATATCTTTTGGAACTGGATATTTATTATTAATGATAAATAATAAATATAAAATCGTGAACAATTATAATAAAGAGAGTAAGCTATATGATTTAAGATATAAACTAATATTGTTTTTAGGATATTTATGTATTTTATTTTACCTAAATGATTTTATTATATCATTGAGTCTGGTACTAAAAGGAAATGATTTAGATGCTATTAGGGTTTTGGCTCAAGATCAAAATAGTATTTTAAATAGAGAGGCTGGAGGTATTTATAACCTAATTAAAAACTTTATAATTTTACCTTCTGTAACTGCAATAGAAGTAATTGCTGTTGTAGATTACTGGTTTGGGAAAAATAGTAAGCATTTGTTTTTTGTAAACATAGGTATCATAATTATGCGTGTTGTTTCAGATGCAGGAAGAACCCCATTGGTTAATTTTATGTTATATATGCTACTAGCTTATTTTCTTTTGTCAACAAAACAATCAAATAAAGGATCAGAAGAAAGTGAAGTAGATAAAAAAAATAAGAAGAGGATAAAAGTAATTACTGCAGCTGGTTTTATTTTGGGCGTAATATTAACTATTTCGAGAAGTGGTATATTAGTAATAAGACACTTGTATTTTTATTTTGCAATGCCTCCTTACTTATTTAGTTATTGGAAAGATACCATTGATAAGCTAGGTAATCTGGCATATGGAACTGCATCATTAAATGGTTTTGTATTTAGTATTTCCTACTTTTTCAAAAACTTATTTAATACTCAATATCCAGAATTTATTCAAACAGTGTACAATCAAATAGCTCAGACAGATAGTGTATGGCCTGTAATTGCAGCTGGAGGAACAAAAGCAAATGCATATGTTTCAGCATTTTGGTTTTTCTATTTTGATGGGAGGACTATTGGAATTATAATAGGAATGTTCCTGTATGGACTACTTGCAACTAAGATATATTTAGATTCAAAAAAAAGTGGTTCTGTAAAAAGTATTTCACTATACTTACTACTTTTTCAGGGGATAGCTTTCTCATTCATAAGATTTCCATTTGCTAAAATTTATTATTCATTAGCATTTTTACTCATTATGTTTATTGCATACAAGCCAATAGGAAGTTATTCTTCAAGGAGTTGGGTTACTAAAATTATTTATTTATATAAAAAAATATTTAATAAGAAAGAGACGTGATTATATGCTTAAAATCACTAATATGTCAAAGATATATGTTTTATGTCCATACAAGACCAAAACAGGAGGAACTGAGTTATTACATCAGCTAGTGCATGAGCTAAATAAAAATAATCATGATGCGCATATTGTTTATTTAGGAGTACCTAATAATCAAGTAGGTGATATAACTACTGGGTTTGAATCCTATGTTAGTAATTCAGTTAGTGTTAATACTATAAATAATTCAAAAGAAAATATTTTGGTTGTTCCAGAAGTGTTTACATTTGATATAATAGATAAGTTTAATAATATACAAAAAGTTATATGGTGGCTAAGTGTGGATAACTTTGTGAAAAATAATGGATTCATTAATCATCTAAAGTTTTGGGGATTTGCTAAAGCTTTATCACATACTATAAAAAGATTGTACAAACTAAATTCTATTAAAGAAATTTCAAGTTTGGGAGATATACATTTATGTCAATCTCATTATGCAATAGATTTTCTTATTAAATCAGGTGTAGCTAAAGAAAAAATAGAATATCTTTCTGATTATATTAATGAAGTATATCTAGAGAAAGAACATTCAATAAATAATAGGGAAGACGTAGTATTATATAATCCTAAAAAGGGATATAAATTTACAGAGAAGTTAATTAAAGCAGCACCTGATTTAAAGTGGGTACCATTAATAAATCTAACAACTAGTCAAGTACAGGAACTAGTATCAAAGTCTAAGGTATATATTGATTTTGGAAATCATCCAGGTAAAGATAGATTTCCACGAGAAGCGGCTATTTCCGGTTGCTGTATTATTACTGGAAAAAATGGATCAGCATCATATTATGAAGATGTAATGATTGATGACCAATTTAAATTTGATTGTAATGAAAATAATATATCAGCTATAGTAGATAAAGTTAGAAATTGTATAAATAATTATAATGAATATAATGGATATTTTGATAGATATAGAGAAATGATTAGAAATGAAAAAAATATATTTTCAAAAGATGTAACTAAAATATTTAAATCTAGGATTTAAGCAAAAAATAAATAAAGTTACATAGAAAATATACAGTGAATATTAAATTAAAGAGTTACATTAAAAGAAGATTTGTATTAAAAATTACTAATACAGATCTTCTTTTTTCTAAAAGTTATGAATAGACGGTAGTGATTTATTAAAATTAATTAAACTGTTAAGTCTCTCTAGAACACTAGATATTAAGTAAGTCAATCCAATAAACAATAGTAAAATAAATAAAGGGTTATGTGGTCTATAAATTAAAGATTGAAAATATTGATAGCAAAAAAAGCTATGCATAAGCCACATATACGTTGACTTTTTTCCAATACTAATGAAAGACTTTTTAATGAATTTAAGTTCATTAATGATGTTAGTTATAGATATAATGAGTAGCGGAGCATAAATATAGTCCCAACTAGTTTCTAATCCAGTTTCAGTTCTAAAAATAAAAATAATTATTAATAAAATAAAAGAAAAAAACAATAACGTAAATTTACTTTTAAATATTTGTCTAAATTTTAAAAATAAATCATATTTTGCGAAGATGTAACCAGATAAAAAACTAGGCATAAACTTAATTACTGAATATAATATACTCCAATATGTAGATTTCCAAAACTTATCAAAGTATGAAATGGAAATAATGCTAGGGAGTATAGTTCTAATTATTACTGCTAATGTTATAATTAAAAAAATATCCACAATTAAACCTTTTGAAAATCTTTCGTAAATGTTGGATATTATTGGAAAGAATATCATTGTAAAAATAAAAGGTGTAATAAACCACCATTCAGAACTGTAATCAATCTTATAACCTAAAATATTGTTAATTAAGTTGAGAAGGCTAAGTTTTCTTTGATAGTGCAAAACATATCCTAGTGGAATAAAAATAGCAAAAACTAACCAATAAACTTTGTAAAAATTCAATAACTTCTTTTTAATAAAATAATATTGTTTATTACTGGAATTATAACTTTTGTAGGTTCCATAGCCACTTAAAAAGATAAATGTACCTATACATATACCGCCAAATACGCCTATCCTCCATTCTATGTCCTTTCCCCATAATTGAAAAAAACTGTTATAATAATTTCCATTTAATATTCTGTTTGGAAAAGCATATAGATGATGGATATACATTAATATTAATGCTGCCCCTTTAGCTATCAAGGTATCATCTTTCGTAAAATTACGGTCCATGTTTATCCTAATCCCCCTCATATATAAGTCTATAGAATTATAACATACTTAAGAAGGATTTTCTATCGTAATAATCTCCTTTATACACTTAATTTAGAAGTTTAATTTTAGTAGTAGTCTTTAATATTAGAAAAGATTATTGTTTTATAGAGAAATTGAAACTAGAGTTAGTTCATGTGCCTTAAAGCTGTAGATTGTTAACTACTTTTGACCCGCTTTTGCAAATAAAATTGACCCTCCACTATTTAATTTCTATAGTGATAAGTTATCATGTGCTTAAAAATAATTATACGTCATATGCTGAACCTCTTAGAATATATTTGTAAGTGACTAAGATATTCATACTATAAGTTATAAATTACCCTTAATTATTTCAAATAATTACATAAAAGGTCAATAATTACTTTAAAAACACCTTAGTTTTGTTTATAATTATATATGTGAAATTTTTAAGATATTAAGGGGAGTGATTGAGATTAAGAGAAAAGCAATTGAATGTCTGTTAATTGTTCTTTGTTTATCACCTTTTATGGCTGATAATGTGCAAGCTGCTGAAAAGACCACTACTACAGCTGTAACTACAACAGTTAGTAAGAGTCTTGAGAAAATTGGGCATGTTGATGAACCAACTGCTAATTTAACCACAGGTGGTAACATAAGAGTAAGAGGATGGGCATTAAACCAATCAGGTATAAATGAAGTAAAAATATATGTACAAGACAAATATTTAGGGAATGCATCTATAGGAAAATCAAGACCGGATGTTAAAAATGTTTATCCGCAGTATATAGAGTCTGATAAAAGCGGATATGAATACACAATAAACACATCAGGTTTAGGAGAAGGAAGAAAAACTATAAAAGTAGAAGCAATAGGTAAGGATGGATCAACCCAAACCTATACTAAAAATGTAGATTTAACTAAAGCAAAGCCACTTATGAATATAGACGAGCCAACAGCTGATTTAAAAACAAGTGGAAACATAAAGGTAAGAGGATGGGCAATAAGCCAATCTGAAATTAAAGAAGTAAAGGTATATGTTAATAATACATTTGTAGCTAACGCAGCTTTAGGAAAAGCAAGACCAGATGTAAAAAATGTATATCCAGGATATCCAGGTGCTGATAAAAGCGGATATGAATACACAATAAACACATCAGGTTTAGGAGAAGGAAGAAAAACTATAAAAGTAGAAGCAATAGGTAAGGATGGATCAACCCAAACCTATACTAAAAATGTAGATTTAACTAAAGCAAAGCCACTTATGAATATAGACGAGCCAACAGCTAATTTAAAAATAGGTGGGAACATAAAGGTAAGAGGATGGGCAATAAGCCAAACTGGAATTAAAGAAGTAAAGGTATATGTTAATGATAAGTTTGTAGCTAACGCAGCTTTAGGAACATCAAGACCAGATGTAAAAAATGTATATCCAGGATATCCAGATGCTGATAAAAGTGGGTATGAATATACTATAAATGCTTCATCCTTAGGATCAGGAACTAATACAATAAAAGTTCAAGCTGTTGGCAATGATGGAACAAGTCAAACATATAATATAAATGTTAATTCAGAAAAATTAGTTCCAATCATGAACGTTGATGAGCCAAGAGTAAACTTAACTGCTAATGGAAATATAAAAGTAAGAGGATGGGCTTTAAATGCTTCTGGTATAAAGGAAGTTAAGGTTTATGCACAAGACAAGTATGTAGGAAGTGCAGCTTTAGGAAAATCAAGACCAGATGTTAAAAATGCATATCCAGTATATACAAATGCAGATAAGAGTGGGTATGAATATACTATTAACACTTCAGCTATAGCAGTAGGAGGAAATACAATTAAAGTACAGGCTATAGGTAATGATGGAACAAGTCAAACCTATAGTGTAAAAATAAACAAGCCAAGTCCACTTATGAATATAGATGAACCAACACTTGACTCAAGTACTGGAGGAAATATTAAGGTAAGAGGATGGGCATTAAATGCGTCAGAAGTAAAAGAAGTAAAAGTTTATGTAGATAATGCTTATGTAGGCAGTGCAGCTTTAGGAAAATCAAGACCAGATATTAAAAATGCTTTTTCGCAATACATTAATGCAGATAAAAGTGGATATGAATATACAATTAATACTTTAACTATAAAGCCAGGAACCAAAACTATAAAGGTCCAGGCTATAGGAAAAGATGGTACAAGCCAAACATACACTACAAAAGTAAATCTTAATAAGCCTAATCCTATAACTCATCTTGATGAACCATCTGTTAATTCTACAGTTAAAGGAAAAGTAAAAGTAAGAGGATGGGCATTAAATGCATCAGAGATAAAAGAAATAAAAGTCTATATGGATAATAAATATATTACAAATGCAGCCATAGAAAAGTCAAGACCTGATGTTCAAAGAGCGTATCCTAAGTATATTAATGCAGCTGAAAGCGGTTATGAATGTACTATTGACACTTCCTTTATAAAAGAAGGAACAGCTGCTATAAAAGTACTAGCTATAGGCAAAGATGGTACTCAAAGTGAAGTTAGTATTAATGTTAAGGTATATAATAGTTCAGTTGAGTATTACACTTATTCTAAATCTATAAATGACTATGTAGATATACAAGCTGCAAAGAAACCATTAATTCAAGATAGCTACACTGGACTTTGGAGATTTGCTACTAAAGATGAAATTTACTATTATATGAATCCAGAAAACTTCAGAAATGACTCCATTAGAAAATATATGTTTCTAAATCTTAATTACAGTAATGGAATAAGTGATTCTCAATTAAATAAGGCATTAGAAGGAAAAGGTGTTTTAGCAGGAAAAGGACAAGCATTTTTAGAGGCGGGAAAAAGAGCGAATGTGAATCCTATATACTTAGTAGCTCATGCACTATTAGAAACTGGAAATGGTACATCTAAGTTATCTAATGGATCAATTACTGTAAAGGAAATACATGAAGAGTTTGGTAATATCAAGTCTGATATAAAGAATGTCTCAGATAAAAAGATATATAATGTTTATGGTATAGGAGCTTTAGACCAAGGGGCAGATCTTTGGGGTAGTGAAAAAGCTTACTCAGAAGGATGGTTTACTATTGAAGATGCCATAATAGGTGGAGCTAAATGGATTGGTAATGGCTATGTTAATAGTACAACATTCAAGCAAAATACCTTATATAAAATGAGATGGGATTTTTCAACAGATGAAATGTGGCATCAATATGCTACTGATGTAGGGTGGGCATATAAACAAACCGTACAAATAAAAAAAATAATTGATTGCATGGACAATCCTGTTATACACTTGGAAATACCAAGATTTAAAAAATAATCTAAAATAAAAAGAGATGAGAATTCATCTCTTTTTATTTTAGATTATTTTACACTTATAGGAGTTTTAATGAAGTTATTACAATAAATTTAACTTTTATAAATATGTAAACGAGGTTATAATTGACCTAGAGTCCTTATATATAGAGGGATAATATAGAAAGGGAAGTGAGTACAATAAAAAGTGGATTAATAAAAATTCTTATTGCTTCAATATTTATTACACCTTTTAGTTTAGAAAAAGTACAAGCTGTAGAAGGAATCGTTATTTCATCTGATGCAGATAAAAAGCTTTCTACTATTATGAATATAGATAATCCTGTTAGTAATAGTACAGTAAGTGTTGGAAAATCTATTACTATAAATGGTTGGGCATTGAATGAGTCGGGTATTAAAGAAGTTAAGATATATCTAGATAATTTATATTTAGGAAATGCTACTATGGGCATATCAAGACCAGACGTTAAAAAAGTTTATCCAGAATATATGAAGGCAGATAAAAGTGGGTTTGAATATACTATAAATAACTCATCATTATCTGAAGGAGCAAAAACTATTAAGGTGCAAGCAATAGGTATAGATGGGACTAGTCAGCAATACTCTATTAAAGTGAATGTATCAAAATTAAGTTCTAAAATGAATATAGATGATCCCATATCTAACAACACAATAAATGGAAACATTAAAGTAAGAGGATGGGCACTAAATTCATCAGGAATAAAGGAAGTTAAGATTTATGTTAATAATTCTTATGTAGGAAGTGCAGCTTTAGGAAAATCAAGACCAGATGTAAAGAATGCCTTTCCATCATATACAGATGGAGATAGAAGTGGATATGAGTACACCATAGATACTTCATCCATGGCAGTTGGATCAAAAACAATAAAAGTACAAGCTATAGGAAATGATGGTAGCACTCAAGAAAGCGCTAGTATAGTTAAGTTTGATAAATTAGCCTCTTACATGTGGATAGATGGACCTAGTGCAAATAGTACTATAAAAGGAAATGTTAATGTAAGAGGATGGGCGTTAAATTCATCAGGTATAAAGGAAGTTAAGATTTATGTTAATAATTCTTATGTAGGAAGTGCAGTTATAGGTAAGTCAAGACCGGATGTAAAAAATGCCTTTCCGGCATATACATATGGGGATAAAAGTGGATATGAATATACCATAGATGCTTCATCTATATCTTCGGGTATAAAAACATTGAAAGTACAAGCTATAGGTAATGATGGAACTATTCAAGAAAGTAATGTAAATGTTAATATAGCTAAACTTAATCCTATAATGAATATAGATGATCCAGTAGCAAATAGTGAAGTGAAAGATAACATAAAAGTAAGAGGATGGGCACTAAATTCATCAGGAATAAAAGAAGTTAAGCTTTATGTTGACAATACATATATAGGAAATGCATCTATAGGAGTTTCTAGACCAGATGTAGGGCGAGCATATCCTGAATACATAAATGGAGATAAAAGTGGATATGAGTTTAATATGAATACTTTACCTATAGCAGCGGGTATGAGAGAACTGAAAGTAGAAGCTATAGGTAATGATGGTTCTTCAAAAACTTATTCATTAAAGGTAAATATAGTTAAACTGAGCCCCATGACACATATTGATGAACCTTCAGTCAATAATATAGTTAATGGTAAGGTAAAAGTAAGAGGTTGGGCATTAAATGCATCCGGGATTAAGGAAATAAAATTATATGTAGATAATAATTACGTAGGCAGTGCAACCTCAGGACTTTCAAGGTCAGATGTAGGAAAGGTATATCCACAATATATTAATGCAAATATAAGTGGTTATGAATATACAGTAGATACATCTAGTATTAATCAAGGAACAAAAACTATAAAAGTGCAAGCTATAGGTAATGATGGAAGTCAGAATGAGGTAACAATTAAGGTTAGTATAGTTAACAGTATTACTACATATGTTACTTATCCCAATACCTTTAATTCGTACTTAGATATCCAAATAGAAAAGAAACCTCTGATTCAAGATAAGTATACCTTGCTTTGGAGATATGCAACAAGAGATGAAATTGCTTATTATATGAATCCAGCAAATTTTATAAATGACCCAGCTGGGAAATATATGTTCTTAAAGCTTAGTTACAGTGATGGTATACAAGCTTCTCAGTTAAATAATGTTTTAAAAGGTAAGGGTGTGCTGGAAGGAAAAGGAGACGCTTTTATTGAGGCTGGTAAAAGAGCAAATGTTAACCCTATATACTTAGTTGCTCATGCATTGTTAGAAACAGGAAATGGAACATCTACCTTAGCAAGAGGAGCAATTAAGGTGGATAAACTGCATGAAGAGTTTGGGAATGTAAAATCATCTTTAAAGTCTGTTGAATCTAAAACTATATATAATATGTATGGTATAGGTGCATTAGATAGTGATGCAGATCTTTGGGGAAGCGAGAAAGCTTATGCAGAAGGATGGTTTACTGTAGAAGATGCTATTATAGGGGGAGCTAAATGGATTGGCAATGGTTATATTAATAGTATTACCTATAATCAAAATACTCTATATAAAATGAGATGGGATTTTACCACGAGTTCCATGTGGCACCAATATGCTACCGATGTTGGCTGGGCTTATAAACAGACAGTGAGAATAAAAAATATAATTGATGCTATGGATAATCCATTAATTCATTTAGAGATTCCAACTTTTAATAAATAGGAGGCTGCCTTTCAGGTAGCTTCTTTTTTTTGTTGAATTTTGAAAAAATATTTACTAGAAGTGATTAATTTGCATAAATATGGTACAATGATTTAGATATTTAATGATTAATTTTATGGGAGGAAAGATGAGCAGCAAATTAATTTCTATTGTAGTTCCAATGTATTATGAAGAGAAGGTCGCTGATGAATGTTATAAAAGATTGAAAAAAGTAATGAATGATAATGAGATAAATTATGAGTTTATATTTGTTAATGATGGAAGTAAGGATAAGACATTCGAGATTCTTAATAAGATAGCAGAGGAAGATAAGAATACTAAGATAATAAGCTTTTCAAGAAATTTTGGGCACCAAATAGCAGTTACTGCAGGTGTAGATAAAGCAAAGGGAGATGCTGTGGTTGTAATAGATGCTGATTTGCAAGATCCACCAGAACTTATTCCTAAAATGATTGATTTGTGGAATGAAGGATATAAGGTTGTTTATGCTAAAAGAAAAAAGAGAAAGGGTGAATCTTTCTTTAAACTTTTTACAGCAGGTATGTTTTATAGAATTTTAGATAAGATGACTGATATAGACATACCATTAGATACTGGTGATTTTAGACTTATGGATAGGGATGTAGTTAATGTTCTTAAAACAATGAAAGAAAATAATAGATTTGTGCGTGGAATGGTTAGCTGGGTAGGCTTTAAGCAAACACCTATTGAATATGAAAGAGATGAGAGATTTGCAGGAGAAACTAAATATCCACTAAAAAAGATGATAAAGTTTGCATCAGATGGTATAATATCTTTTTCAGCAAAACCTCTTAAACTTATGGGATCTTTAGGGGTGTTTTGTGTTTCCATATCACTAGTTATATTTTTGTATGCTTTAATCAGAAAATTAACAAATAATGTTAATGTTGTATCTGGGTGGGCATCTATAATGACTGCGGTAACTTTTTTAGGTGGGGTTCAATTGTTAAGTATATCTGTTCTAGGTGAATACATAGGTAGAATATATGATGAAAGCAAACGTAGACCACTATATGTAATAGAGAAAGAAGTAAATATGGAATAGAAGGTGGAATTGTGACTGATATAGTGAATTTTATTAAAGGAAAAAAGGAGTTCATAAAATTCGGTATTGTAGGAGTTTCAAACACATTAATAACTTTTGTTGTTTATAACATACTATTAAAATTAGGAATTAATTATTTAGTAGCTAATATTATAGGATATATATGTGGAATGATAAATGGATTTATTTGGAGTAAAAATTGGGTATTTAAAGTTAATAATGAGTCTAAGATGTATTTTATAAAGTTTGCCTTGGTCAATTTATTATCTTTAGCAGTTAGTACAGGGCTTCTTATGGTTTTGGTTAAACAGCTTAGTTTTAATAGTACTATAGCTCAGTTAATAACCACTTGTATAACTGTAGTTATTAATTACTTGTTAAATAAAATATACACCTTTAAAGTATAAATTTTTACACATTTAAAGTATAAAAGAGTTGTAGTTAACAACTCTTTATTTTTATTATATAAATACTAGAATACGTAGTAGTTACGAGGTAATCCATAAGAAAAACCTAAAGCTAATATTATCATTTCAAACACAAATACAACAAGTAATAAGGAATACAGAAGATATCTTTTCTCTAACATATTTCCAAGCAGTAAATATAGTGGAAACATAGGAAGTACATATCTTCCCATTGAAAAGATATTATTGCCTTTCATACCAAATATAATAAGAGGAAGAATAATTTGGACTAACGACCAAGTTACTAATAAGGCTTCAACCTTATAATCTATGATATTTGTGTACATATAATTCGAAAAAATTTTGCCTTTTTGAGACTTTCTAAATATTAATCCAATTATACTTATTAGAGATACAATAAGTAATATATAGACTACTAAGATTGATATAACTGAAGAGTCTAATGGATTAAAGTGTCTAAAAAAAGGAGTAAGTATGTATTTTATGAGATTTTTAATTTTTTGTAAAAGAGTTAAATCCCCACCGATATTTCCCCAATACTTTTGAACAATTTCTGAGGCAAAGGGCTCATTAAAACGTATAAGATTATGCAATATAAAAGCAACTTTTCCCCAGGTACTTATAATACAAAGTATTGATATTTTTACTAGGTTTGAGATTGTAAGTTTTTTTCTTTCAATAAGGAAATAATAAATAAGAAGTATAAGTGTAAAGAAAACTCCTATTGACCTTATTCCACTTAATAGCCCTCCAATAAATGCGGCAGGAACAATCTTTTTTTTAATCAGCAATATTATAGTTATTGCTGATATAAGTACATATATAGGTTCAGAGTATCCAGCAGTAAGAAAAATTGAAAAAGGATTAACTGCATAAAGTAAAATACCTATAAAAGCCGCATTTTTACTTATATTTATAAGCTTACTTAAATAGTACATTAAAAAGAAGCTAATATATGTTGCTATATTACTAGTTAATATAAGTGCTGCATCTGTACTTATTCCTAAAATATTACGAACAATTCTTGAAGTCATAGGATAAATATAGTAAAAAGCTACATTGATGGTTTGGCTATTATTAGGTTCGTAAAGATAGCCTGTATCTACTATATTTCTGTACCAACCTGAATCCCAAAATGAGAGAGCTTTTTTTAGTTGGAGTATGATATTATTTACCATACCAATATCTAAGGTATTAGTATTTTCAGGTAAAGCAAAAGGTCCTATAGAAAAAAACAAAAGTGCAGAAATTATAATTCCTCTAGAAACTATAAAGATAAGTGTTATTTGTAGAAATATAGTGAAAATATGTTTGAAGTAATTGAAATTAAAAGTTTCTTTATTAAAAGAAGTTATGTATTTCATTTTATCCTCCAGAATTAAGTTAAATCTTTTCTATATAATATATTATCAGAATTTTTAGGATGAGTACACAGTAGCAGGATTTAATAAACACATCTATAAAAATTTTAAACCTTTTTCCTATTTTAATCGTATTATTAGTGAAGGGGGAAGTGAAATGAAGGATTCTTTTGTGCACACAAATAAAGAAGTTTCAGAAATATATGATAGACATGTAAATAGCGTTTATAGGGTGTGTGTTTTGTATATGAAAAATCAACATGATACCGAGGACATGGTACAAAATACTTTTATTAGGCTGATGAGGGATAATACGAAGTTTGAAAGTTTTGAACATGAAAAAGCATGGCTTATTAGAACTGCTACAAACTTATGTAAGGATTTTTTCAAAAGTTTTTGGAGAAAAACAGTTGATATAGCTTATGCCAATGAGGTATCACATAATGAGGAATTTTATATTGATGATACTATAAAGAAGGTTATGGAACTTCCACCCAAATATAAAACAGCTTTATATATGTACTATTATGAAGGGTATTCTACTGTGGAAATTTCAAAGATTTTAGATAAAAACCTATCTACTATAAAAGGATATCTTCATAAAGGAAGGAAACTTCTTAAAGTTGAAATGGAGGGGGATTTAAGATGAAAGAAGATGAATTAAAAAAATCCTTTGAAAGTTTAAAGCCTAGTTATGGAGCTAAACAAAGAATGTTAGAAAATGTACTGAATAGCTCTAATGACAAAACTCCATCTATATTTATATATGCAAAAAGAGCAATTCCTCTATTGATTTTAGTTCTTGTGTTTAGTGGAACATTAGTATTTTATAATTTTAATAAAAGAAATTATATAAATGAGGAGCTTAGTACCGAGGATAATGCTATTGGGATGATAGACAATATTGCAAGAGTTACAAATCAATTTAAAGTAGAGAATAAGACTTATAATATTTTATCAGAAGGTGAAAAAGCTGAGTTTAAATTTCCAAACACAATTAATAATAAAGATATTGGGGATAAACTTACGACTATTTCTACAAGTGTTGATGAAACTTTAATAGGAAAAGAGGTTTATAGATATCTTCCAGCTGGTTGTGATGGAATTGTTGCTGTAAAGGTAGATAATGAATATAAACTTTTCAAATTCTTTTGGTTTGATAGTTATATAAATAATAAGGATGAAGATATAAAAGCTTATCTTGAGCTTTATGGTATAAATAAAGGTGAAGATATTTCAAAAATTCAATTTATAAGAAACGGAAACAGTATAATAAATGAAATTACTGATAAATCTAGGATTTTGGAATTTTATAATTATTATTCTATAATCCCAGATTCAAGTGATAAATATTTTAATAAATTATTTAACTACAAAAAATCTAAAGAGCAAGTTGAACCAGAAGTAAAAAATGAACCAAAAGAACTTCCTCCTGATTATAAAGATAATACAAGTTCAAGTGCTGCTTCAACTTTTATTGATAATGATGAGGCAAAAGATCCTCAAGCATCAATTCAAACAGACATAATTATGGATAGTGGTGAAGTAAAGGATGCCCCATCTTCAATCCCTGGAAGTGAGGGTTTTGTGGGAGATGCTTTAGGTAATTCAGTAACTATTAGAATATATAATCAAAAAGGTGTGTATTTTAGTTCAGAATACTATCCTAATATAAGTTTTATTTCAAGACATGAGGTTAATGAGGATTTTAAGAGGTTTTTAGATGAGTATGTTAAGTAGCATAAAAGAGCTGTTGATTTGGCAGCTCTTTTTATTATGAGAGTTTACTTAAATAGAGTACTATCATACGAAAAATTGATATGAATAAACTGTAAAATAAATTATAATAATTTGTAGAGATGGAGAATTGGGTAATTTCTAAGGTGTTGGTATCTTCTTATAATATTGTTGGAGTAAAAAGTTGGTGGAAATATAGATCAATCATACAAGCTGTAATTCTTTATTTAACTCACCAACTTTTCTTTCCAACATAGTCATATGTAGTTAAATAAAGTCTATATCTCCACAAGACAAACTTTAGGGTATATAATATTAATAAAAAGTGGAAAGTTGATGGGGTTTTAAACGCTCCTGTTTCAACTTTCAATTCTCAACTAATTAAGTGAGGAGTGGGAAATATGAGAGAAGATATGAAATACAATGATGGAATATATCAATTAAGGGAAAACCAAATAGATTTAATAAAAAAAATCATAGTAAATAATAAAGAAGCAATACCAGGTGGAGTAGTTTTTTATGGGGACTCTATAACTGAGTTGTATGATATAGATAGATTTTATCCTGAAATAAATATTAAATATAATTCTGGCGTAGGGGGATTTACTTCAGAAACTCTTTTGTGGATTATTGATGAAGGCGTTATTAAATACAACCCTAAGGTTGTTGTGTTAGGGGTAGGTACTAACGACTTGGGCAATGCAAGAATGAGAAGCCCTAGAGATATCTCTTATAATATTCAAGAATTAATAAGAATGATTTCTAATAATATCGAAGGAGTAGAAATAGTAGTTTTATCTGTTCACCCCTGCGATGAGGAATCAAATGGTCCAAAGGCGGGTAAAGTTTTAAGAAGTAATAGAATAATAAAAGCTTTAAATGAAGAGATAGAGTTGATTTGTAAAAGATTTGATAATGTAACCTTTAAAAATGTCTTTGATGTTTTATATAATAAAGAGAGTGGTAATATATATTATGAGTACACAACTGACGGATTACACCTTACTGAGGAAGCATATGTTAGGCTTACTAAAGAAATTAAACCTTTAATATTAGAAAAAAGTTTATCTTGAAAAAATATATAAAACCAATTATACTTAAAACAATTAAATATAGATTCTAGGAGAAATTCTAGGAGAGGTTCGTAACCATCCCTCTATAAAAAACTAGGAATTAGCTTAAGCATTTATTTGTGTTTGGCTTTTATTACTTGTGATTTAAGAACCTCTAGGTATATGCCTAGAGGTTTTATTAGTTATGATTAATTTTAGGGATGGGAGACCATCCCCTTTTATTTTTATAAAAATTAGGAGAGTGTAAATGAAAAGAAAAGTAATAATTGATTGTGATCCAGGAATTGATGATGCTCTGGCTTTAATTTTAGCTATAAAATCTAATGAATTAGATATCTTAGGCATAACTATAGTTTCTGGAAATGTACCTGCCTTACAAGGGGCTAAAAATGCTAAAAAGATTTTGAAACTTTTAGGTAAAGAGGAGAAAAAAATATATGTGGGAGAAGAATATCCTTTAGTAAGAAAGTTAGTTACGGCAGAGGATACACATGGATTGGATGGCCTTGGAGAAACTAATTACACCTTTAATGAAGATTTAATAGAGTACGGTGGGGTGGATTTTATTTTAGAAAAAGCTAAAGAAGGAGATGTAAGCATAATTGCTTTAGGACCTTTAACTAATCTTGCAAAAGCCATAGAAAAAGATAAGGAAGCTTTTAATAGTTTAGAAGAAATAGTATCTATGGGGGGTGCTTTTAAATCTCATGGAAATTGTTCACCTGTGGCTGAGTTTAATTATTGGGTTGATCCAGAGGCTGTTAAAGTGGTTTTAGATAACTTGGATATTCCTTTTACTATGGTGGGATTAGATGTAACTAGAGAGGTTGTACTTACCCCAAACTATATTGAACTTATTAACCAAATAGGTGGGGATATAGGAAGATTTGTTGTGGATATTACAAGATTTTATGTGGATTTTCATTGGAAACAGGAAAAAACACTAGGTTGTGTAATTAATGATCCATTGGCTGTGGCTTATTTTATTGATAGAAGTTTATGCAAGGGCTTTACTTCTTATATGGACATAGTTACTGATGGAATTGCTGTAGGACAAACTGTTGTTGATGTAGCTGATTTTTATAAAAAAAAGCATAATGTACGAGTATTGACTGATGTAAATTCAAAGGAATTTATGAAGTATTTCCTTAATATTCTTTTTGAAGATTATAAAGAAGAGATAGAAAAAATAGTAGACAATAATTAATTAATAGGAGATAAAAAATGAAAAATAATAATACTTTTAAATTAATAGTAATGGCGTTAGGTGTTGTATTTAATATAGCAGGTGGATTTATAGCTGTAGGGCTAAAGCTACCTATATATTTAGACACCATTGGAACTTTTATGTCCGCATTTTTCTTTGGACCAATAGCTGGAATATTAACGGGAGCTGTAACTTCTATAATTAATGGAGTTAGTTTTGACCCTGTATCTCTATATTTTATGCCGGTTCAAATAATAATAGGTTTAACCTCAGGATTGCTTTATAAAAAAGGTTTGTTTAAAGGAAAGCTGGCTGTTTTAGGAACCTTAGTTGTAACTTTAATTGGGTCAGTTATGGCTTCATTAATAGCAGCTTATGTTTTTGGTGGAATAACTTCATCAGGAAGTTCATTTATTGTAATGTATTTAAAAGAAGCAGGGGTTAATGTAGTAGCAGGGGTATTTTCAACTCAGATTATAAGTGATATTTTAGATAAAGCTATAGCTGTAGCTTTAGTAATTAAAATAATGGATGTAATCCCTAAAGGATTAAAAGAGAGAAGTTATGGAGAGATATAATAAAATAACTAATAAAAATAAAAGAGAAATAGTATTGCTTAAAGCATTTCCGTGTGTATGGGGAAAGTGTAGCTTTTGTGATTATATTGATGATAATGGGCAAGATGAAGAGGAAATGAATAAATTAAATAGAGAGGTATTAGATAAAGTAACCGGTGAATTTGGAGTTTTGGAAGTAATTAATTCAGGAAGTTGCTTTGAGATACCTAAGGATACATTGTCTTATATCAAAGAAATAATAGAAAAAAAGAAGATTAATAAGTTATTTATGGAAAGCCACTGGTGTTATAAAAATAGACTAGATGAAATAAGAGGGTATTTTAATATACCTATAATTTTTAAAATAGGAGTAGAAACTTTTGACTATGATTTTAGAAACTATATATTAAATAAAAATGCAAGATTTAGAACTCCAGAGGAAGTAGCAGAAAAGTTTCAATCTGTATGTTTAATGGTTGGAATAAAAGGGCAAAGTAAAGAAATGATTAGAAGAGATATAAACATTTTAGTAGATTATTTTAAATATGGAACTATAAATGTATTTGTAGAAAATACTACAGAGGTTAAAAGAGATGAAGAATTAGTGAATTGGTTTAAAAAAGAATATTCACATTTAAATGAAAACCCTTATATTGAGGTACTTTATCATAATACGGATTTTGGTGTGGGGGATTAAAGAAAAAACTGTTACAAAATGTAGCAGTTTTTTCTTTTTAATTAATAAATTCAACATAAATTTTAAGCGGATAAGTTCTTTATGATATATAATAATAGTATTATATAAATATTAGCAATTAAAAATATCTTAGAATATAAAACTAATATTTTCTTATGAGGTTATTTTATGAAAGTAGTTGAATATGTAAAAAATAAGAAAAGAGAAATATTCACTGCTATAATATCTTTTCTTTTGATATTTATGGCGGTTTTTTTTGCAATTAAAACAGAAAGTACTAATAATGTATATATAAAAGATAATATTTTAGATTTAAGTAATGTTGATTTACAAAATACTTCCCCATTATTTATTAATGGAAAGTGGGAATTTTACTGGGGAAAACTGCTTTCTCCTAAAGATTTTATAGATGATAGCATTTCATTAAATTCATCACATGAAAAAGTACCTTCCACTTGGACTAATTATAAGGATGAGAAGGGTAATAATCTAAAGAGTGAGGGAAAGGCCACTTATAGATTAAAGATAAAGTTAAGTGAAGGAAATCAAAATTTAGGGTTGAAGGTAAATAATATTTGGGGCAAGGCCACATTATTTATTAAGGAAGAGGGACAGGAACTTGTAGAATTGCAAGAGGAGAAGGGAAAGAAATTAAAAGCTGTAGATACAGTATTTTTTAATGTTAGAAGCAATAGTTTTGATTTAATAATACAAATAGAGAACGAAGATTCGCTAAAAGGCGGCATATTAAAGTCAGTTTATATAGGATCTTGGGATAATATCCTAAGTCTTAAAGAAAAGTTTCTGTTTTTTGATACAGTAGGTGTAATAGGATTATTTATGATGTTTTTATATTTTTTAAATAAT
This sequence comes from Clostridium sp. YIM B02506, assembly GCF_022324845.1. Lineage (NCBI taxonomy): Bacteria > Bacillati > Bacillota > Clostridia > Eubacteriales > Clostridiaceae > Clostridium > Clostridium sp. YIM B02506. Next base: position 163,443 of record NZ_JAKGTG010000003.1, on the reverse strand, counting down.
ACTATTCATAAAAGAAATTATGAGTCAAACATTACATTAGGAGCATTTTCTCTTCTTTCCTTAATATTTATAGCGTTGGGTGATGAAACTATAATATTATATGTCTTTCCTAATTTAGATATGTCTGATCTGTATACCTATGCTCTTTATATAGGGGCTTATTTCTTTTATATATTTTTTAAATATGTAAAAGAGAACTATAATGCTAAGATTTCTGATAGTTTCCTTCTTTTTTGTAAGATTTGTATTCTAATATTCACAGTTTTAATAACTGTAACCCCTATTGCTAAAAGATTAAATATAGGAGCATTTGGCGGTGCTATAGGAAGTATACTTGTTATTTACGGAGTATTTCTAATCTTGAAAAATGTTTTAGCAAAAAAAGAAGGTGTAGAATTTAAGTATTTATCATTAATAAGTATAATGCTTATGTTTTTTATTTTGATATATAATATTTATAGTAAAAAGCAAATAAATATTTTGATACCTATTTATATATTAACTTTTACTATAAGTGAAGGAATAGCATTGTCTTACAGCTATACTGATTTCGTGAGTAAAATAGAAAATCTTTCAAGGAAGCTAAAAATATTAGATAAAAGAAAAGATGAATTTTTAGAAAAAACTTCTCATGAACTTAAGTTGCCATTACAGGGAATAGTAAATATAGCAAAATCTCTTATGGATGGTGTAGCTGGGAGTTTAAACTCCACACAAAGAGAAAATATTGAAATGATAGGTAATATAGGGGAAAAGTTAGATATTTTAGTTGATGACATTCTGGATTACTCTAATATTACTAATGGATATGTTATAAATGAAGAAAAGCCAGTAAATGTAAAAAGTCAGTTAAATTTTGTTATCAATATAGCTTCCTATACTATTAAGGATAAGCCTATAGTTATAGAAAATAGAGTTAAGGGCAGTGCTGTCATATTAGGTGATGATAAAAGGGTAAGACAGATTTTTTATAATTTAATAGATACTTTGCTTGTTTACACAAGTATAGGAAAAATTATAGTTAGTTTATATATAAGTAATCAAGAGGTTATTGTTGATATTATTAATGAAGAACTTTTTATTGATGAAAAAGATGATATATTTAATGGTGTTAAGTGGATAAATGATGAAAAGGTGATACTTCATGAGAAAAAACGTTCGGATATAGGGCTTTTTGTGGCTAAAGAACTTACTAAACTTCATGGGGGAGATATTAAATTTCAATCAAGCAAAGAAGACGGGACTAAATTTAGTGTGTTTTTACCAATAGTAAATAATTTTAGTAGTGAAGTTATAAGTTATGAGGAGAAAAGTTCATATCTAATAATTGAAGATATTAAACATCCTAATATCCCTTTGGGAGATAATTCTATATTGCTTCTAGAACCCAACTCAGTAAATAGAAAAGTTATAACTAATTCTTTAATTATAGATGGACATGAGATAAATAGTGTGGGGTCTGTTCAAGAGTTTATCGAAGTGTTAGATAAAGGAATAAAGGAAGATTTATTAATAATAAACTCTATACTTCCTGATAGTTCAGGATATGAATTAATAACAGAAGTAAGAAAAAAATATAATAAAATGGATTTACCTATTTTAATAATAGTTGATAGGTCATATTCTGAAAATGTTTCTTTAGCATTAGATTTAGGGGTTAATGATATAATAGTAGAACCTTATGATATGAATGTTTTTAGAATGAGAGTGAATAACCTCATAAAGCTTAAAGAATCTTTTAATGCATTGATAAATTCTGAGATGGATTTTTTAAAAGCCCAAATAAAACCACATTTTATTTTTAATGTTTTAAGTGTAATATCTTCTATGATTACTAGAGATACTAAAAAAGCTAAGAAGATACTATTAGATTTTAGTGACTATTTAAGGTATAGTTTTGATTTTTCTTCTGGAGAAAGTTTCACTCATATAAAAAAGGAGATAGATTTAGTTAAAACCTATGTAGCCATTGAAAAAGAGCGTTTTGGAGATAGGCTAAATATAGAATATAATATAGATGAAAATATAGATATTAAGATACCGTCATTGGTAATACAACCAATAGTTGAAAATGCTATAAGGCATGGAATACTTAGTAAAATAGATGGTGGAAATATTGAATTAAGTATTTATAAAGATGGAGAAGAGGTTATTATAAAGGTAAAGGATGATGGGGTAGGTATAGAATCCAATAGATTAGCTAATCTTCTTGATGGAAAAGATGAAAAAGCAGGAGTAGGAGTTAAAAATATAAATAGCAGGCTTATAAAAAGTTATGGTTCAGGATTAAACATAGTAAGTAACTTAAATCAAGGAACAGAGATTATTATAAGAGTTCCGTTAGGAGATTTTAGAATTTAGTTTAGGGGAGAATTATGATTAAAAGAACTTATTATGATTTTATGTTATAATATGTAAATGTATTAGTAAGTAGTAAGGAGTGCAGTATGTTTAAGATTATAATTGTTGAAGATGAATTACCGAATCTACAGCTGATAAAGATGCTTTTAGATGAAAATAAGAATATAGAAGTAATTGGAGAATATCTAAGTTCAAATAAAGCTTGGGAAAATATACAATTACTTAAACCAGATGCAGTATTTCTTGATATAGAAATGCCTGGTATGAATGGAATGCTTTTAGCTGAAAAAATAAAAGAATATGATGAAAATATACAAGTGGTTTTTATGACTGCCTATAATCAGTATGCAGTTGAAGCCTTTAGGATTAACGCAGCACATTATATACTTAAACCTATATCAGAAAAGGCAATTGATGCTTCTATTGAAAGATTATTAAAAAATAAAAAAGGCGATGTTGAAAAAAAAGAAGAAGAAAAATATTTAATAGAGTGTTTTGGAACTTTTAAAGTTTTTAATAAAACAAGGGAAAATACAATAAAGTGGATAACCTCAAAGTCAGAAGAATTATTTGCATATTTTATATGTAATAGAGGGCAATGGGTGGATAAGTGGAAGCTTTGTGATATGTTTTGGAGTCAATCTACTCCTAAAAATGCAGAACACAATTTACATAGTACTATAAATAGATTAAAAAATTCTTTAAAGTCAATAGGTATAGAAAATATAATCGAATATAGCCAAGGTATGTATAAAGCTTATTTAGAAGAGTTTGATTGTGATTTATGGAAATTTGATGAGTTTATGAGAAAAAATTCTGCTTTTAACATAAGTGATATAGAAGCAATTGCTAAGTTAGATAAGGGAGAGCTATTTGAAGGTAAAGATTATCCATGGTGTACAGAGTTAAGAGAAAATTACAACAGGTATTATACTGATTTAATAAATAAAATTGTAGATTATTATAGCGAGAGAGCGGATTTAAATAAGGCTGAAATGTATATTAGTAGATTATCAGAGTTAAATCCATTAAATGATAGTATACAAGAAAAAATTATAGAATTATATTATAAACAAGGCAATTTAATAAAAACTATTGCTCAATATAAGAAAATAAATGAACTATATAAAAAAGAATTAGGAATTAAATTCACCCTCTCTAATAAAGAGTTATATAAGAGGATAGCTTTAATAGAAGAAGTAACAGAAGTATGAGATCTGTTACTTCTTTTTTTTTGTAGAAAATTGGCGGAAATTTGACAGATAAAAGTGTGGTTTTGCGAGGAAATTGTGAGAATATTGTAGTAAAATAAGGAAAAAGAGACGATATTTATAGGAGGGATATGGTATATGGTTAAAAAAATAGTTAATAAGATGTCGATAAACAAGGCAATATTATTTTACAAACTATTCAGAGTAGGATTTAAATTTCATAATGGAAAAGGAACTCCATTTATAGAAATATAGTATATATTGTTAATATAAGAGTCTTTACAGATTTAATTTAGAAGTTAGATTTGTAAAGGCTCTTATTTATTATCCCTAGTTTATTTTTTTATTTAAATAAAAGCTGTATATAAGAATTTTAATTTAATGTTATAATGAATATAGTATAAAAAATTCTTATATACGGGCAGGGATTGGCAATGAGAATTATAAATGACAGATACATTGTAGAAAAGATAATTTCTAATGGGGATCATATTAGTAGTTACCTTGTAAAAGATAAAATTAATGATAAGAAGTATGTTTTTAATATCATAGAGACTAAACTACTAAATGATAGAATAAAAGACAATATTTTATCTAGCATCACTTGGATTAAAAATCTGAATTTTGCTGGAGTAATTAACTTATATGATTTTATTACAATAGAGAATATAGATGGAACAAAAAGTGAAGGTAGGAAGTTTGCTTATTTAACTGAAGAGCTTAATGAAGGTGCTAAGAAGATTTCTGATATTAAGCCAGCTAGTATTGACATAAAGTTAAATGTATTCGCTCAACTAGTAGTCATTATCAACACCTTAATATTAAAGGGATACGTGTATGATAAACTAGATTTAGATAATATATTTTATTTACCAAGTGGAGATGTAAAGCTTAGCGATATCCTATCTATAGAAATAGAAAGGATAAATTTAAGCAATGATTTAATAGAAAATATTCTATTAGTTACTGAGGATAATAAAGATGATTATTATAAGTTTAATGACTTAACATATATTTTTAATTATATTTTTGAAAATGAACTTCAAAAAAATAAGGATGAGCATAAGGCTTTAAATAGATTATATAAAAAACTTATAGAAAAAGCATTTTCAGATTTTGAATCTATTATAGAATATATAAATTTAAAATTTAATAAGACATTTCCTAAATTTGATTATAGTTATTTAAATAGGATAAATACTGAACTACCTATAATAGGAAGAGAATATGAGATTAATAAATTTATTCAGAAAGTAGATGCTGTTGTAGCTAAAAAGATTCAGTTTTCTATAACGTCTATAAGTGGTGATGAAGGTAGTGGGAAAACAAAATTATTAAATTATTTTAAAAATATCATAGATAACAAATTTGATGATAATGTAAATATTATTGATATAGAGACGCTTGTAAACAAAAGTATTAGTATTGAAGAAAATAGAAGAATAGTGTTTGATTTTCTTCAAGGTGTATGGGATAAAAAACAAAAAGAAAAATATGAAAAATACATTGAAGAATTTTTCTATTTAATAGTAAAATCAAAGGAAATGTATACCGAGGAAGATAAAAATACTTATTTAATAATAATTAATAGAATAACCAAATTTTTATCAGAGATATCTAAGAATAAGTTTACTGTGTTATTTCTTGATAATATTGAGAGCAAAACCTATATAGGAAAGCTATTTCTGAAATATTTATGTCTATCACAAATTTCAATAGAAAACTTTCTAGTAGTAATAACTTATAACGATAATAAGATTAAAAATTCTATGGGGATTGATAATTTTATTCAAGAGTTTAAACTAAATAAAGATTTCGATGAATATAATTTAAACTATTTAAATGAACATGACACAAGGAAACTAATACGAAATATGTTAAATACATCTTTGGATTTATATGATTTTTCTAACAAAATCTATAAAGAAACATTAGGTAATCCAATGTATGTAATTGAAATTATAAAGAAGTTATTTGAAGATAAAGTAATATATATTTCTGAAAAAACTGGTAAATGGAAAGAAAATCTAAAGGATAAAGAGATAGCATTACCTAAAAATATAGAAGAAGAAGTTCAAAGGGAGCTAAAACGAGTTTCTGATGTTTCTTATGATATCCTTAAGAAATTATCCATGTTTAAAAGTCCTATAGAAGAAGAGCTATTATATAGTTTAGGAATATTAAACAAAGATAACATGAGAGAGTTTAAACAGCTTACAGTTGATGACTATGTAGGGGAAAGAATATCTGATAGAGGTATACTATATGGAATGAATAATAATCTTATGAAGAAAATTATTTATAGAAACACCTCTATAAAAGAAAAAAATATATGGCATAGTGAAATAAGTGATTTTTTGGAAGAGAAAATTAAAGAAGGTTATTCCTACGAGGATGAGCTTATTTATCAATTAGAAATATTAGAAGAAGACGATAAGTTTGTTAGGTTATGTAAAGAGTGTGGAGAGCGTGAATTTAAAGCGTGGAATAATAATAAGGCTATATATTACTATAACAGATGTTTAGAATCCAAGAGTATAAGCAATGAAGCCTATATTGATATAAGCTTAATTTTGGCAGATTTATATTATAGGGATGGTAATATTGATGAGAGTATTAATTGTTATAAGAGCTTATTGTGTATTGTAAAAGAAAAAGAAATTAGAGCTTATTGTTATGCAAGAATTGTAGCTATTGGATATAGAGTAGAAGAGTCAAGTTTTTTAGAAAAATCTTTAAGAGAATGTAGGACTATACTTGATGAAATAGATTATCATAAAGGTGAAGTAGCTTATTTGCTTGCAAAAGCTAAATATAAAAATTTCTTAGGTGAATATAGAGAAGCAATAAAAATTTCGTTATATGCTTTAGAATTTTCAAAATATAAATATATGGATTTAGTAGGTTACATTTATATATGTCTTGGAGATTCATATACAAGTATTAATGAGAAAAATAAACCAATAGAATGCTTTAACTTAGCAAAAAAGTATTTTAAGGAAGCATACAATTTTAGAGGAATAATATCTTCAGATTTTAATATAGGAAATTACTTTTTTAGGATAGAAGAGGACAACAATCAAGCTCTTACGAATTTATATAGTGTACAAAAGGCAGCTAACAAATATGAGATTACAGACTTTATTGTTTTAAGCAATGTTTATATAGCAGAAGTGTATATTTATCAAAGAAAATATAAAGCTGCATTTGAACTTTTACAGGAAGCTTTAAATAGAACTAATAGTAATTCCCTAGAATATTACAGGTGTTTAGCATGTTTTATGATTGCTGAATGTTCTATAGAATTAAATGAATTTCATTTGGCATATAAATATTTGGAGCTTGGAAAGTTACTTATAGATAAATTTACTTTAAAAGGAGCATTTGTTAAATATCTAATAAGTGTAATGGCTAAGTATCATTACTCCGTAAGCGACTATGAGAAATTATGGGAGAATATTGATGATAACATAGTAAACACAGGTGAATACTCTAGCCACATAGCACTTAAAATTGAGTGTAAGCAGCACTTTTATAATTTAAGAAGATGTAAATCAGAAGAAGATATAAAAAAGGAAATTAATGAAGTTTATAAAAAAAGTAAAAATATAAAGGATACTTATTTTAAGAGTAATTTACTTCTAGATTTTATCATTGCACTTGAAGAGATTGGATATAGGAATGTAGCAAAAGAAGTTTATGATAACTTAGAAACTATAGAAAAAGATAATAAACTAATTCTAAAACAAAAATATATACAATTGATTTTAGATGATAATAAAACTAGAGTTCCAAGTGAAATGGAAGTATTATTAAACTATATGGATGATAAAAAACTACTTTCTAAAATTCATTTAAAAATTGGTGAAATTCATGAGTTGAACAATGAATTTATAGAAGCTATAGAAAGTTATTATAAAGTTATAACCATATTGAATAGGAATATAAAAACACTTCCAATAAAATATAAACTCAATTATATTAATAGTGGAATATTATTAAAGGTTTATAATAACATAGTTAACTGTTTTAATAATAAATTAAAGACTCAAATATTGGGGCATAAAGAAGTAATTAAATCCCTTCAAGAGTTTGATGAATTAATGATTGAGTTAGAAATAGATAACTTAATTAAAAATAGGGAGTTTTTATATAAACTAAAGGAGAATTTTGAAGAAAGTTATTCAAATGAATTTAATAATATATATGATGTATTAGATGGTTTTAAGAGTGATATTATAAGCAATATAGAAAACCTTACAAAATATATATGCAAATTAACCCTAGCTGAAAGCGCTATAGTTACTATGCAAGATTTAGAAGGGGTAGAAACAATAATATACAATTACAGGGCTATAAATCCAAGGACGAAAGTAGAGTTCTTCAAGAGTAAATTTAGTACTGAAGAAGATGGAAAGATAGTAAAAGTAGATCTAAATAGAGCTAATATAGCAGATGAAGATTTATTGCCTAAAGAGATGAAATCAGCTATATATTTAAAAATAAAAAACAAGATAAGAATAGAAGCTAAAGAGAATATTCAAGGCTCAATAATACTTTATTCTAATAGACATTTAAACAATATAAATGAACAGTCTTTAAAAGAATTAAAAACGCTCATTCCTTTGTTAGGATTTCTATTAGATAAACATAATTTAACTTTGAATTCTACAATAGATAAATTAACTAATGTATATAATAGAAAATATTTTGAAGCTAGTTTAGCAGATCTGTTAGAAAGCTCAAGAGCAAACAAAAAAGAGTTTTCTATTGCAATAATGGATATTGATAATTTTAAAGGAGTTAATGATAAATACGGACATCATTTTGGAGATAAGGTTTTAAGCTATGTAGCGGCTATAACAAAGGAGACTGTTGATAAAAATGATGTTGTAGGGCGTTATGGGGGAGAAGAATTTGTTGTTATATTCCCAAATAAAAATCAATATGAAGCTTTTGAAACCTGTGAAAAATTCAGAGAAAAAATACAAAAAAGTTCCTTATTAGGCAATGGATTAGAAGTTACTATTAGCATAGGGATTTCTCAGTACCCCATACATTCAAATTCTAGCGATAATCTTATAAAAATGGCTGATGAGGCATTGTATGTGGCTAAAAATACCGGAAAAAATAGAACTATTATATGGAATAATGAAGTTGGATCATCCAGTAAAATAAATGATAAGCTTGCAGGTATATTGTCTGGAAATACTATAAATGATTATAGAAAATTAAGTGCTATTACAGATATAATAGACTTAATTAGAAGAAAAACAGAGAAGAAAGATAAAATATATGAGTTTTTAACAAGAGTAATGGAAATATCAGAAGCTCAAGAAAGCACTTTGTTTTTAATAGAAAATAAGATAATTGTGGATGAGTATTCACGAAAAAGATATAAGGACGGATGGCATAAAGCAAGTGATATTAACAATAATATGATACTTGAGGTTATAGAAAGTAGAGTTGGAGCTTACCTAGTCAACTGGGATGGAGAAAGTAAGAAAAATGATAGTTATTGGATACCAGATTGGAAGTCTATTTTAATAGTACCTATTATTTATAATGGACTTGTAAAAGGAATATTATATCTTACTGTTTCAATAAATGAAAAAGAGTTTAATCATAATGATTTAAATTTTGTTGATACACTGTCAGGAATATTTGCAGCTATAATATAAGGAGAATAAAATATATTAATATAGGATAATTTATTAATAGGCACTTACAAACAGTAGGTGCCTATTTTATAATAAATTTATTGATGATAGGTTTTTAGTGTTTCATGATTTATATTTTGACAAACAATAATCTGTATTATAGTATATAATATATAATATGTCGAATTTTACAACACGATGTTTATTTTCAAGAGTGATTAATAGTTAAACTTGAAAATAATTAAATTATTTTTATATGAAACATTTATATGATTAAAAAATTTTTTAAAAGCGAATAAAAAGTGGATAAAAGTTGATAAAAAGTGTTTAGACTTAAGTTATTTGTACGATTATAATAATATAGATTATTTGTGGTAAGGTGTGAAGTGGGTGAATATGGAGATTTTGAATAAAATCGATAATTTAGATGATATTATTCTTATAAGGTGCATAATTAAAAGGGATTATGGTGATTATTTTAAGGCGGAAGATTATCAAGGGAATAAATACATAATTGCCAAAAATAAAACTTCTAAAAAATTTAAAAAAGGTACAGATGACACTTTTTATGCTGTAAAAGAAAAAACAGGAGTTATTTTCAAAAAAGAAGTATATCATCCTGTTAGCTCGTCTGAGTACATAGAATTAAAAGAACATTTTGAAAAGGGTATTAGACTAAATTAGTTTAATACCTTTTTTAATTTACAAAAAGTGAATTTTTATTACTCAGTTTAACAATAAATTTGATATAATAAATAAAAAGAAGGGGGCTAAGTTATGTTTAAAAATATGAGAAGAAGTGATAGAGAATTATCACAAGAAGAAGCTTTAGTGATTTTAGAAAAATGCAGTTTTGGAGTGTTATCTGTTTTAGGTGATAATGAGTATGCATATGGTGTTCCTTTAAATTATGTTTTCTCCAATAACAATGTATATATACATTGTGCAAAGCAAGGATTTAAACTAGATTCTTTAAGAAAAAATCCGAAGGTTTGCTTTACAGTAGTTGGTGCAACAGAAACACTAGCTGATAAGTTTTCAACTAATTATGAAAGTGCAATTGTGTTTGGAGAAGCTATAGAAATTATTGAATCTGAGAAAATAGAAGCTCTTAAAGCATTTATCCATAAATTTTCTCCAGATTTTAAGGAAGAAGGAATGCAGTACATAGAAAAAGCGTCATCTGCCACAACTGTTATTAAAATAGAATCGCAAAAAATTACAGGAAAAGCAAGAAGATAGGTTTTGATGATTAACAAGTTCATTTCGTGAGGTATATATTATTATAATAGCAGTTTTATGCGTTAATTGATTTTAAGCTAGGAGGGATACTAATGACGAAGAAGAAAGTAGCTATAGTTCCTAATGTCTATACTGATTATGACAGGATGGGAATAAATTCAGATTACGTTTATTCTATAGCTGAAGCAGGGGCGTATCCTATAATTTTTTCACTTATAGATGATGAAGAGTATATGCAACAAATTTTAGAAGACGTTGATGGTATAGTTATAACAGGGGGTGTAGATTTAGACCCTTTGAGATATGGTGAAGAACCTAGGACACTTCAAGGTCCAATTGATCCTATAAGAGATTCATTCGATTTAAAGATTATTGATAAAGCAATTAAATTGAATAAAGGAATATTGGGAATATGCAGAGGACATCAAAGTTTAAATGTGTACTTTGGAGGGAGTTTATATCAGGATATTAGCTACGGATATGATAAACCATTAAAACATGCTCAACAAGCTAATAAAGATTATGGAACTCATACAGTAGAATTTACAAAAGGAAGCATACTTTATGAGATTTTTGGAGATAAAACAATAGCTAATAGCTATCATCATCAAGTTATTAAAGATTTAGGTAAAGGTGTAATTGCAACTGGTTATACAAAAGATGGAGTTATTGAAGGAATAGAAGTTGAAGGATATTCTAATATAATAGGAGTTCAGTGGCATCCAGAAAAGATGTTAGGAAATAAAGAAATGGAAAGATTTTTTAAACACTTTGTAGACATGCTATAATTTTTTAAGAAAAAAATAGAAAATGTAACAATACTTGCTTGGATTATTTAAAAGTTAATCGGACAATATAATAGTGTAAGCAAGATAAAAGAAAAATTCTTTTAAAAGCTTATAAATCCATGAATCCAAAAGGAGGAATCACAAATGTCAACAAGAAGATTAGTACCCGAAGCTAGAGAAGGCTTATCAAAATTTAAAACAGAAGTAGCACGAGAACTAGGAGTTGAATTCTCAGATTATAATGGGAATTTAACATCAAGACAATGTGGCTCCGTAGGAGGAGAAATGGTAAAAAGAATGGTAGCTGAATACGAAAGCCACTTAAAGTAAGTACTAAGGGTTAGTATTTGCAGGAACAATTACCCAGCTTATTACTAAAAATTACTAACGAATTGGAGGTAATAGTTATGGAGGGAGTTCCACCAGAAAGTTTATAAGATGCTACCTGGAGATTTTCTTTACAGATAATTTAATTATTTGTAAGAAAATCTCCTTTTTTATTTTGGGGAAATCTTGTTCTTTTATTACTTTTAAAATTATGGTAAAATAAGAACAAAAGTTCGATTAAGGTGATGAAGTATGGATAGAGTAAAGATATTACATGGAGCTGATTTTCATTTTGATACACCATTTAAGGAGTTATCAGCGTCAATGGGTGAAAAAAGAAATGAAGATATAAAAAAAAGCTTTGAAAGTTTAATTAATATAGTTAAAGAAGAAGAGGTTTCAATACTACTTCTATGTGGTGATATTTTTGATAATAAATGCATAAAGAAATCTACTTTAGAGTTTCTTAAGGATAGATTAGAAAGTATAAATAAAACTAAAGTTTTTATAGTAGCAGGAAATCATGATCCTCTTAATGATAGAAGTTTCTATAACTTATTGACATGGCCGGAAAATGTACATATATTTTCAAATGACATGGAAGCTGTAGTATTAGAGGATTTGAAAACCGTAGTTTATGGTAAATCATTTAGCTCAAATCATGAAAAATCCTCTCTGTTAAAGGGATTTCAAGTTCCAGTAGAGCATAAAGAATATATTAATATAATGGCATTGCATGGAGAGATAGCTAGAGGTGAACAAGAGAATGAATATAATCCATTAACTCTTGAAGAAATAAGAAACAGTAAATTGGATTATCTAGCACTAGGGCATAGACATGGGTTTTCTAATATAAAAAGAGAAGGGGAAACTTTTTATGCATATAGTGGATGCCCAGAAGGAAGAGGTTTTGATGAGTTAGGGGAAAAGGGGATAATAATTGGTGAAGTTTATAAAGGATATAATAATCTTAAGTTTAGAGCTATAAGCCAAAGAGTGTATGAACTTATAGAGGTGGACTTAACAGGAATTAATTCACAAGAAGAGATATTAAGATTAATTATTAGTTCTGTAGATGAAAATAAGAAAGTTAGAAATTTCTATAAAGTAATATTAAAAGGTGAGGTTTATAGTGAGCTTTCTATAAATATCAAAAAACTTCAATATAGATTAAAAGAAATGTTTTATTATATAAAGATAATAGATGAAACTACTGTGAAACTAGATTATGATATGGTAAAAAACGAAAACTCTTTGAGAGGTATATTTCTTAGAAAAGCATATAAGAAATTAGAAGAGGAACCAGAAAATAAAGAAAGTTTGGAACGAGCACTTAAACTAGCATTTAATGCCCTAAGAGAGGAGGACATTAATTTAGATGATTATTAAAAATATTAAAATAAAGAAGTTTGGTATATTAAAAGACAGGGAGATAGAATTTAAAGAAGGTATAAATATTATAAATGGGGAAAATGAAGCTGGAAAAACTACTTTACAACATTTTATAAAAACATTTCTCTATGGGATGAATTCTAAAAGAGGCAAGTCTATAAGAGATAATACTCGAGCTAGATACGTTATGTTTGACGGAGAAAGAGCTTCAGGAGAAATGGAGATAGAACATAATGGGGAAAATATAATAATTATAAGATCCTTTGGAAGCAGCAAAAAAGAAGATACAATTAAGGTTATCAATGAATTAACTGGAACAGAGGTTGGGGAATTAAACCATAATGAGCCTGCTAAGACTATGATTAACATAAATTCAGAATCATTTGATAACACTGCTTTTATTAAAAGTTTAGGTACTTATTTAAATTCCTCTAAAGATGATGAAATAATGAATAAGCTTACTAATAGCCTTGAAAGTGGAGAGGAAGGGGTTTCTTATTTTAAGGCCTTAGCAAAACTTGAAGCAATAAGAAAAGCTTTAACCACAGCGAGAGGAAATGGAAAAATTGATATTTTAAGAGAGAAAAAAATATCAATTCTAGAAGAGAGAGAACAATTTTTAAAAGCCTCTGACCAGAACCTAGAGGATGAAATGAAGAGGATTAATCTTAGAGGTGAAATATCAACCTTAAGATTGAAGCTTAAGAAGCTTGAAGTATTTAAAAAACATTTAAAGAAAATAAAACTTCAAAAAGAATATAAAGATATACTTCAATATTTAAAGAAAAGTGAAGAGCTTAAAAGTAAAGCAAAAGCTATTGAAGGAGAATTAGAAGCTGAGGAAGGATTAATAACTAAGGGGAAGATAGAAGAACTAAAAGAAGAAAATACTGTTCTTATGAGTTATTATAATTTAGCAGAAGATAAGGCTGAAGAAGGAAAAGAAATTGAAGCTGAGAAATTAGAAGTTGAAAAAATGTTAGAAGAGTTTTCTTCATTAATAGAGCTTGGAGATGAATTAGAAGACAAAATATTAAAGATATCGAAAGAAACAGAAAAGCACAAAGCTCAATTATTAGTGTATGAAGAAAATAAAAAAGAGCTTTTAGAGTTAGAGAGCCGACTAAGTTTTATAAAAAAATCTTTAGGAAATTCAATTAAAATAGAAAATAAGGAAGATGAAATATATGAAGCTTTTAGAGAATACGAAAATAAATTATTTGAATTAAAAGGGAAAGTCCTAGATAGAAAAATAGTAAATTCTTTAGAAGATTTAAAATCCGCTAGTTTAATAAGAAATTTATATTATATTTTAATTGCTTTGGGGATAATTGGATCCATTGCACTGATTTTTATTAAGCCTGTATTTTCAGTCGTACCTTTATTTTTTTCAGGTATTTTTTTGATTTTAAGTTTCAAATATTCTCAAAAGCTTGAGAGTTTAAAAAAGCAAAAAAATGAAAAAGAGTATATAGAACTTTTAGAAAGCAATATAAACAAAATAGAGGCTAAGCTTATGGGATACGGTGAAGAGTTAGGATTAAAATCTTATGAAGAACTACCTAAAGCTGTATCTGAATATAAAAGGTATAAAGATGAAATAAAGACGTTAGAAAGAATGGTAGAAGAAAGAAATAGGCGTCTTAAGAACTACAATATAGAAGAAGTAATTAATTCTCAATCGAGTAATAATCAAATTATCGAGAGAGTACTGTCTTATACTTCAGCTAAAGATATAGAAGAATTAATGGTTAAAATAAAAGAATTAAAATTAGTTAAATCGAGACAGGAAATCGTTATGCATAAATGGAGAACTTTTAATGCCGGATATGAGGCGTTAAAAGAAGATATAGATAATAGAGAAAAATCCTTAAACAGCAAATTAAAAATTCTTAAGCTTGATAAAATTCAATTACATGAACTACCTAAAGAATTAGAGAAGTTAAGTGAAAAAATAAGTGAAAAAGATAAAATCTTATTAGCTTTAAATGGAGTAGAGGATACCTATACAGCCCTTCTAAAGGATAGAGATTTAGAGCATATGAAAGAAGAACTCAAGGAAATGTTAGCAGATTCATTGGAATATTCTTATGAAAGTGAAGAAGAAGTGGAAGAGGAAATCAAAGGCTCACAAAACAAATTATTAGAAGATGAGAAACTTCTGAAAGATGTAGAAAATTCAGTAGCTAATAGATTTTTAGGAATAAGATCTATAATTTCAATAGAGGGAGATTTTCAGGAAATTTCAGATAAAATATTTGAGTATGAAAGAGAATTAGAAGCTTTAGAGATAGCCAAGGAACTTTTAGAAGAATCTTTTAAAGAGTTACAGAAAAATATAGGACCTGTATTAAATGAAAAGGTAGCTTATTATTTTAATAAATTAACTAATGGTAAATATAGAGAAGTTAAGGTTGGAAGTGAGTATGAGCTATTGGTTAGAGAAGAAAATGGAGATATTATAAAAGGGGATTATTTAAGTAATGGAACCTGGGATCAGGTTTACCTTTCCTTAAGATTTGCACTTATAGATATGCTTTTCGAAGATAAAAAAGTTCCATTAATTTTTGATGATGCCTTTATCCAATATGATGACAGAAGGCTTGAAAACACTCTGAAAATTATAAGTGATTTAAGTGATAAGAGACAGATTATATTATTTAGTTGCCAAAAGAGAGAAGTTAATTTCTTGAGAAATAAAGCAAATATAATAAATCTATAAAGCGGGTTTTTAATATTACACTTAATGAGATATAATAGTAAGTATACTAAATTTTATGAGAAGTGGTGGGATTACATGAGAAGCACAGAGATTTATGAGAAAAATATAGAAAACACACAAAAAGATATTAAAGAAGTAAATAAAGGAATAGATAGAGTAGCTTTATTAAGAGGGGTAAGTTTTATAGTTTTAATTATATTAGGTTATCAGTATTTCAAAAAAGGAAGTCCTATAATCTTAGGTTTATCTTTAGTTATAATAGGGGTGTTTATATATTTAGCTATTACTCATACAAGAGAAAAAGAAAAACTAAGGGAATTAGAATTATTAATAAGTATAAACGATGAGCATTTAAGAAGAGCAGAAGGGTTATGGAAGGATTTTTCAGATAAAGGAGAGGATTTTTTAAAAGAAGATCATCCCTTTACAAATGACCTAGATATATTTGGTGAAAGTTCATTGTTTCAGTGGATAAATACAACGAAAACTTTTTATGGAAGAGTAGCTTTAGCTAAAATATTATCAGATAGCAAACTACCAACAAAAGATGAAGTTAAGAGAAGACAGAAAAGCATAAGGGAATTAGCAGATAAATTAGATTTTAGACAAAGACTTGAGTTAATACCATTAAAGCATAAAAGCCCAATAGAAAAAACAGAGAGTTTTTTAAGTTGGGTTAAAGAAGAAAATAGCTGGTTTTTATCAAGTAATGTAAATCTTATAAGAATAATAATGCCATGTATATCATTAATTACTATATTATTAATTACATTTTTTAAACTGCCTTTCAGCTTATTTTTCTTATCTCTTATAATAAATGCAGGGATATTAAGTTTGAAGAAAAAAGAAATAGAAAAAGCTTTAGAGGAGATTTATTCTTTTAAAAAGAATCTAGCTGCTTATTATGAAGGGATAGAACTAATAGAAAATCAAACTTTTAATGATGAACTTAATAAGTCTATAAAAGAGAAGATAGATTCTAAAGATGGTGTAAAAGCATCTAAAGAGATGAAGGAATTAAGTAATATAGGTGAATTGCTTTTTGATAGAGCAAACATGATTTATTGGCTTTTAAATGCACTACTTATGTGGGATTTTATGCTTATGGCTAGATTAGAAAAGTGGAAAGTAAGAAATAAGGATAAGGTTCAAAATTGGCTTTTAGCTTTAGGAGATATGGAGGCATACTCTTCATTAAGTAATGTATGTTATGATAAAGAACATTGGGTTTTCCCAGAAATATTAGATGAAGATATTATTGAGGGGGAAGAGGTTGCTCATCCACTAATTATACCTCAAGGAGTTGAGAACTCATTTAATTTAAATGGTGAATTAAAAACTGCATTAATAACAGGTTCTAATATGTCTGGTAAAAGTACTTTTTTAAGAACAATAGGAATAAATATGATATTTTCGTATTTAGGATTGCCTATTAATGGGAAGAGTTTTAAGTTAGGCAGAATGATTCCTTATACTTGTATGAGGACAAAAGATAATTTGGAGGAAAGAATATCTTCTTTTTATGCAGAGATTTTGAGAGTGAAAAATATAATTGAAGCTACTAAAAGAGGGGAAAAGGTATTTTTTCTTCTAGATGAAATCTTTAAAGGAACAAATTCTGCAGATAGACATTTAGGAGCAGAAATATTAATAAAACAGCTTATGGATAAAGGGGCTAAGGGCTTGGTATCAACCCATGACTTCGAGCTTTGCGATTTAGAGAAAGAAGATAGAAGAATAAAGAATCTACATTTTAGAGAGTATTACGAAAACAATGAAATTAAATTTGATTATAAGTTAAGAGAGGGAAGATCCACTACCAGGAATGCTGTTTATCTTATGAAGATGGCAGGTATAGAACTTCTAGATAAGGAGTAACTAGATATTAAAATCTAGTTACTTTTCTTCTAATTTAAGAAATTATAAAGCTAAAAGTGATATAATATTTTATATCATATACGCTTAACAGGAGGAAAAAATGGAATTAAACAAAAGTCAATGGAGATACATAAACTCTAAGACTTTAGGGCATCAGTTTCTAAAGGGAGGAGAGTTTACAGGTAAAACAACCGCAGCAGTATACAGAATTATAAATTTAGAGAATAATTACAGACTTTTTCAGAATGAAAACATAGTATATGTGGTTTTAAGAGAAGAAGACAAAAAGAATATAGAAGAAATATATGAAAAAGCAAAATTAGATTTAAATTATAGATATGATTCCTTATTTTCTTATTTTAATAAAGGCTTTGAAATACTTACTTTAAATGAATTAATAGAGATATATTCTCAAGGATATATGAGGGTGAAAAAAGTTAACTATAAATTTTCTAATGAGGAGAAGGAATATACCCTTCTAAAAGATTTATTAGTTGATTTTAAATTAACATATAAAAAATCTAAACTAATAACAAATACATCATTGGATTTCTTGTTAAAGGAAATAAAATGGATAAAAGCAAGTAGTTTTACTAAAGATGAATATATGAATATAGATAGAAAAGGAAGAGATAAAAGAATTAAGAAAAATTCTTTATCAAGAGAAGGGCTTTATTATTTGAAAGATAGGTATAATGATGCTCTAAGAGAGAATAATCTTATGGATAAGTGGGATAATATATTGTTTGCTTTAGAATTTGGAAAGAATTTTAATAAGACATATACACATATAATCCTCGATAATTGTGAGGCTTTAACCTTAGCTGAAATAAGATTTATTAACTCTCTATTAGTTATGGAAAAATACAGTTCCTTAACCTATGTATTAGGTGAAAATAAAGAATCAAGAGAAAATACATGGTTTATTAAAGGAAGAAAATATAATGTGCTAGATGAAACCAATATAAATAGAAGTTTTCTTTTAAAAAATAGTTACAAGTCTAAAAAACAGAGCTGGAATTCAATAGAAGAATTCAGGTTTATTAATCTAAGAAATAAGATTTTTAAAGATTTTTCTAGAGATACGGCATCTAATGAAAAAGAACTTGTAATTAAAGAGGGAGATCAGTCTTATATTTATAAAGAGGGGAATTTAAAAGAATATCCTCTGTTCTCTAATATAGCAGCCGGTGAACCTATTTTAATGAATGAAAATGTGGAAGATAGCTTTTTACTGCCAGAAGATTGGATAAGAAATTCAAAGGATGTATTTCTTTTAAAGGTAAAAGGAGACTCAATGGAAAATATCAATATATTAAATGGGGATTTAGTGGTTATAAGAAAACAGGCAACAGCAGATCATAATGATATAGTAGCTGTAGATATAGATAGAAGCTCTACACTAAAGAGGTTAGATATGAGTGGGGAAAGTCCTCTACTAATGCCTGAAAATGAGAAATATGAGCCTATATCTCTAGAAGGAAGAGATGCAAACATATTAGGGGTTGCTATAGGGATTATAAAGAAACTAGGGTAATTAATTAGGGTAAAGGAGTAAAAATGGGATTTGTTATTATAGATTTAGAGTTTAATAACTTAAGAGAAATAACAAAATATATTCCAAGTTTTTATCAAGAATATACGCAGTTAGGAAATACAATTATTGAAAATGAGATTATAGAAATAGGTGCAGTTAAGCTAGATAGGTATATGAATAAAATAGATGAGTTAAAACTTTATATAAAACCAGCTATATTTAAAATATTAAATCCAAAGATAGCTTCAATGACAGGCATAACACAAGAGTCTATAAATAGAGGTATTGAATTTTCAGAAGCTATGAATGTGTTTAAGGATTTTGTAGGGGAGCAGGATATAATATGTACCTGGTCAAAAAATGATATTGTAGAAATAATAGTTAATGCTAAATATCATAAGTATGATCAGATAGATTGGTTAAATGAATATTTGGATATTCAGGAGTATTGTACAGGAGTTTTGGCTCACAAGAAATCTATCAGTCTTAAAAATGCACTTCAAGAACTTAAGATTAAAGTTGAAGATAATAATAAACTTCACGATGCGCTTAATGATGCAGAATACACTTCTAAAGTATTTAAGCGAGTTTATAATCCCAGAGTTGTTAAAAATCATATTATAAATGACATATATAATATGCCTGCTGTTACAATTAAAAATCTAAAGGAATTAAGCTTAGATTATAACAAAATAAATATGAACTGCCCTAGGTGCAAAAATAAAATGAATACAGATAATCCCCTAAGGTTAATTAGTTGGAGATTTATGGGGACTGATTATTGCGAAAAGTGTAAAAGTAAAGTTCTTCATGAAGTTATAGTGAAAAGAACTTTAAGTGGGGATGAGATATATAGTGAAATAAAAACCTTATTAAATGAAGTTGAGTATATGAATTACTGCTATAAACTAAAAAAAGCGGTTAAATAAATGTACAAACTTATGGAATTGAGAGTATATTAAAAATTAACTATATAATTTAACAAATACGAATAAATTAATTAAACTATAACATTTACATTTTAAATATGCTAAAATATAAATGATGATAATTATAAGTTTGAAAGGAAAGAATATGAATATAGCATTTTTTCTAACGCCTAAAAACGAAGTTGTTTACGAAAATTTAGATGCTACAATGAGGCAGGTAATGGAGAGAATGGAGCATCATGGATATACTGCTATACCACTTATAGACAAGTCTGGTAGATACGTAGGAACATTAACAGAAGGTGATTTATTGTGGAAGCTAAAAAACACACCAGAATTAACTTTTGTTAATACAGAAACAGTTAAAGTTAAAGATATTCCAAGAAGAATAAAACATAAAAGTGTTCAAATAAGTGCATCAATAGAAAGTTTAATTTCTTTAGCTGTAAGCCAAAATTTTGTTCCTGTAACTGATGACAACGGAACCTTTATAGGAATAATTAAAAGAAGTGATATAATTAATCATTGTTATAATGGAATGAAGCAAAATCAATTATAATATGATCCAGCTATCTTTGTAAGTTTAAGATAGCTGGTTTTGTTTGTTTGACAGCATAAGATAATTTATATAATATAATTATTATAACACCCCCATAGGGTGCATGCTTAGGAGGTCGGTTATGAATATAGATAAGAAGAATGCTCTTCAGAGTCTTAAAACTAGCAAAGGACAAATAGAGGGAATAATCAAAATGATTGAAGATGAAAGATATTGTGTAGATATATCCAATCAGATTATTGCAGCTCAAGCTCTTTTAAAGAAAGCAAATAAATTAATATTAAAACAACATATGACTCATTGTGTAAAAGATGCTATAAAAATGGAAGACCATGCTGAAGAGAAAATTGAAGAAGTTTTAAGTATTTTAGATAAGTTAATGAAATAAAACTACATAAATGATATAATAAAAGTATTAATTGATTATTATGATTATAAAGGAGAATGATTTTGTTTAGAAATAGAGTTTCCTTAAGAAAAGGGTATACTCCTACTAGCAGCAGTTCACAGTGGAAAACTTGCAATGAATTGTTATATGGGAGTAGTCTATACTTTTTTAAGGAAATACTGCACGTATAAGTGCTAATTCTTGCAAAAAAAGTTTTACTCCCATAAGCCTTAGTGCAAAAGCATTAGGGCTATTATTATGCAAAAAAATAATAGTATAGCTAAATTTGGGAGGAAACAAAATGAAAAAATTAGAGAAAAATATTAAATTAGATTATGTATATAGATTTATATCATCGGTAGATATAACTTCTGCTATATGGGTGTTATATCTTAGCTATAAAGGTTTTAGTTTAACTCAGATAGGACTTGTGGAAGGTATATTTCATGTAGCTAAGTTTATGTTTGAGATACCTACAGGAGCTATTGCAGATATTTGGGGAAGAAAAAATTCTTTAATGGCTTCAAGAGTTTTGGCATTTTTATCGAGCTTGATTATGATTTTTGGAAACAGCTTTGGAGAAATAGCATTAGGGTTTATTATTTCTGCAGCATCCTTAAGTTTAAACTCTGGTTCTGAAGAGGCTTTAGTATATGACTCATTAAAAGCTTTAGGAAAAGAAGAAGAGTATATAAAAGTTAATGGTATTTTAAATTTCTTAATTGAAGTTGCACAGATTCTTGCAGTTTTTATTGGTGGTGTATTATCAGATATCAATTTCCAACTAAGTTATGGAGTAGCTGCCATTATATCATTAGCTTCACTTTTAATATCCTTAGGTTTTTATGAAAGTAATAAGAGTAACTTAAATGAAAAAGATATTATTAAGATACATTTTAAAGAATGTTTTAGAATAATAAAAAATGAAAAAAGACTTATGAAAATAATGATCTACTTTGGAATATTATTTTCTATAGATACAACAGCTCATTTTTACATGCAGGAGTATCTGAGTTCAATGGACTTTACTAGAAGCGAAATAGCAGGCATATTCGTTATTAAAGGAATACTGTCAGCTATAGGTTCTAAATATGCTTATATATTTCATGATAAGTTAGGTAAAAAAGGAGTTATGAAGTTTGTTTCTATAATTACAGGAATATTACTTATGGTAATGTATCTTAAAGGGGTAACAGCAATAATATCATTTGTATTAATGGGAGCTATGATAGGTGCTGCATATCCTTTAAGTTCAAATTATATAAATGAACTTATACCATCAGAACAAAGAGCGACATTGATTTCAATTGATAGTATGCTTTTTTCCTTCTTAATGATAGGAATTTTTCCAGCAGTAGGATTTGCGGCTCAGCATTTATCTATGGGATTAACTTTTATGATTTTGGGATTTATATTGATAGTAGAAGTAATTGCAGCTTTTTATTATAATAGAGATAGTAATTAAATATGAGAGGTTAAAATGAAAAGAATATTGCTTCTAAATTCAAGCTTTAGAAAAAAGAATACTTTTAAATTACTTCAAAATATAGGCAATGTACTTAAGGATAAAGGCTTTCAAGTAGAATATATAAATATAAATCAATATGAAATAAAAGGCTGTAGAGGTTGTGAACAGTGTATCCAAAAAGACAGTCCTTGCTTTATTAAAGATGGAGCCGAAGAATTAATAAAAAAGATCACAGAATACGATGGGATTGTTATTGGAACTCCTGTGTATATGGGAAGCTTTAGCGGAAGTTTGAAGCTACTTATAGATAGAACCTCAAAGTGGTTTCATAGGACTGAAATAGCTGGAAAACCAGTTATACTTGTTTCTACAACTGCAGGCTCTGGATTAAAAAACACATTGAATTCTTTGGAGAAAGTGTTAGATGGTTGGGGAGTTAATGTAGTTTCAAAAATAGGAAGAACCATATCTAAAATAGATGATCCTCTTGATAAAGGTGAACTGGACAGATTTATAAACTATGTTAATAATGGTAATAGGAGATATAAACCAAGTACAGGACAAATTATCAGTTTTAATATTAAAAAGGTTTTAGCGGAAAACATATTTCCATTAGATAAAGAATATTGGGAAAAGAAAAATTGGTTAACACAAGATTATTATTATAGTTGTAAGGTAAATCCTTTTAAAAAGATTTTGGGAAAGGGCTTTTACAAGATGATGAAAACAAAGATTAAGCCTATTAAATAAAGGAGATTGTTATGAATTTAATCACACTAGAAAACATAAGCAAAAGCTATAGTGAAAAGATACTTTTAGATAATATATCATTAGGGATAAATGATGGAGATAAAATAGGACTTATAGGCATAAATGGTGCAGGTAAGTCGACGTTATTGAAAATAATAGGAGGAAGAGAAGAATTCTTTGAGGGTAATATTTCTAAAGTAAGAAATATGAGAATAGAGTATCTATCTCAAACTCAGGACTTCTCAGAAGGAGCTACAGTATTAGAGCAGGTATTTAAAGGTGATACCGTGGAGATGAAGCTTCTTATGGAATATGAGGATATATTGAAGTATATAGAAGAAGGACAAATTGATAAATATCAAGATAGACTTATATATATCCAAGGACAAATTGAGGCTTTAAATCTATGGGATTTAGAGAGTGAAGCTAAGATTATATTAAATAAGCTTGGA
Source organism: Clostridium sp. YIM B02506 (assembly GCF_022324845.1). Classification (NCBI taxonomy): domain Bacteria; kingdom Bacillati; phylum Bacillota; class Clostridia; order Eubacteriales; family Clostridiaceae; genus Clostridium; species Clostridium sp. YIM B02506. The sequence goes on along the minus strand of NZ_JAKGTG010000003.1, from coordinate 139,779 downwards.
ATAACTAACTATCATGAAAAGGTAATGAATCTTTCAGGAGGACAGAAGAAGAGGGTAGCCTTAGCTTCAGCACTTATAACTCCTTGTGAACTTTTAATATTAGATGAGCCTACAAACCACCTGGATAGTGATAGTATAGAGTGGCTTGAAGAGTATTTGAATTCTAGAAAGGGTGCTCTTATTATGATAACCCATGATAGATACTTTTTAGATAGAGTAACTAACAGAATAATAGAATTAGATAGAGGAACGTTATATACCTATCAAGGTAATTACTCTGAATTTTTAGAGAAAAAGGCAGAAAGATTAGAACGTGAAAAAACTGAAGAAGATAAAAGAGCAAGTTTAATTAGAGAAGAGTTAAAATGGGTTAAAAGAGGAGCGAAAGCTAGAACTACAAAACAAAAAGCTAGACTTCAAAGGTTTGATGATCTTGTGAATTATGAATACATAGAACCTAGAGGGAATGTAGAACTTAGTTTAGTTGGAACGAGGCTAGGTAACAAAGGCGTTGAGCTTACTACTATAAATAAAGCATTTGGAGATAAGGTTTTAATTAAAGACTTTTCTTACAACTTCGTAAAAGGAGATAGAGTAGGGATAGTTGGAAATAATGGTATGGGAAAAACTACTCTTATAAATATAATAAGTGGAAAGTTATCTCAAGATAGCGGAGAAATAGATATGGGGGAAACCGTAAAGGTAGGGTGTTTTTCTCAAGATAGCTTAAACATGGATGAAAATATGAGAGTTATAGATTACGTAAAAGAAGGCGGCGAAATAATACCGGTAGCAAATGGATTTAAAATAACTGCTTCTCAGATGTGTGAAAGATTTTTGTTTGATGGAACAATGCAATATACTCCTATAGGGAAATTATCAGGAGGAGAAAGAAGAAGACTTCAGCTTCTAAGAGTTTTAATGGAAGCACCTAATGTCCTTATATTAGATGAGCCTACTAATGATCTAGATATAGATACTCTTCAAATATTAGAGAACTTTTTAGATGATTTTGGAGGAATACTTCTTATAGTATCCCATGATAGATATTTCCTAGATAGACTTTGTCATAAGATTTTTGCCTATGAAGGAAATGGAGAAATCAAAGAATATACAGGTAATTTTAGTGATTATCTAATTAAAAGAGAATTAAGTAATACTGAAGCTCCAAATTCAAAAAGTTCAGATAAGGAAATTAAAAAGGAAAGAGTAAAAAATAAAGATGAAAGACCTAAGTTTTCCTTTAAAGAACAGAAAGAGTACGAACAAATTGATGAAGTAATAGAAGAGATAGAAAATAAAATTTCTAAGGTAGAAAAAGATATAGAAAGTACTGTAACTGACTATGAAAAACTTCAAAAATTTATAAAAGAAAAAGAAGAACTTGAGTTAGAATTAGCTGAAAAATATGAGCGTTGGGAATACTTAAATGAATTAGCTCAAAGAATAGAAGAATATAACTCAAATAAATAGAACTGGATTTAAATCCAGTTCTATTTATTTTAAGCTTCTAATGTTTCGAATTTTTGGGATATAAAGTTAAATTCATCTTCATCAGTTATCTCACCATAGGTATCTTCCTTAATACCAGCGTAAAGATATAAAATGTATCTGTCATTAATATCTCTAATATTTTCTATAATGATATATTCTTGATCTTTTTCGCAGTCTTCTAAGGTAGCTAAAACCTTAAATTTATCTTCTTTTCCAGTATCATTGTTAGTTAAATCTAAAGTGAAGTTATCATGAACTCTAATATTTAACTTATTATGATCACAGGATTTTATATGAGAATTTCTTCTGCAACTATTACAAGTTTTGAAAGAGCACTCAACTACACAATTAAAACAAGCACATTTTGAGCAGTTTTCTAGTTGAGTGAAGGTTTCTCTATTAGAAGCCTTATAGGAATTAATTTTCCCTTCATCAGGAGAGGTAAATCTACTAAAGAAACCTTTTTTATTAGATTTTTGTTCTTCTTCTTCTAAAAGCTTCATATAGTCTTTAAGAACCTTTCCTTTAGCATAGAACTTTTTTCTTTTTAAAAAATCCTCAGAGAGGAAGGGAGAAATATTGTCGATAGCATAATATATGTCTGTGTATATCTTTCCCCATCTTTCCTTCTCCTTAATAATTAATTCAAAGTCACTTTTCATCTGCTTCCCACCAAACTAATAAAATTAAGCATTATTATTTTTATACTTTTCAAGTTCTAAATCTAAATCAGTTTCGTCTAATTTTTCAAATTCAGATTCAAAATCATCAACATCTCTTAATTCTCCAAGACCTGTAGCTAAAGATTCTTTTCTTTGAATCTTTCTCTCTATAGCATCAAGTTGAATAGTGTTTGTTTTTGTTTGAACATTTGCAAGTATTTCATTAACCTTTTGAGATGCTTCAGCAGTAGAGTATCTAGCAGCAGCTTCATCTCTATATTGTCTAGTCTTTGAAATCTCTTCTTCTAAAGCGGCTAGGTTTTTCTTAATAGTATCTGCTTGTGATTTAGCAGCTTCATAGCTTTCCTTAAGAGAAGTCACTTTTTTGTCAGCTTCAAGTTTTCTTTGAAGAGCACGTTTTGCTAAATCTTCATTGTTTTTAGAAAGAGCAAGTTTTACCTTGTCTTCATAATCTTGAACTTCTTTTTCAGCTGTGTCTAATCTTTTCTTTATTTCGTGAGCGTTTCCTATAATTTGAGCTGAGTTTAGTTTAGCTTTTGAAAGCTGATCTTCCATATCTCTAAGTTTTTGATCTAATAATTCTATTGGATTTTCCACCTCGTCTAATGCATTGTTAACTTTTGCTTTAAAAATATTTGATATTCTTGTAAATACTCCCATGATAATTGTTACCTCCTAAAATTAAAATTTAATCATTTTTATAATGTAAATTACTAAAAAAACTACCGCTATTGCAATTATAATCTTTATAAAGAATGCAAAAGGGTTACTTCTGGAATATCCTCTAAAGGGACTAAAGTAACTAGAGGATGAGACTCTTCCAAATATAGGAATGCTCCAGGATGATCCACCACTAGAACCGCTGCTACTAGATGAATTTGTTTGAGAACTACTTTCAGTTTTTTCTTCATCTTTAGGTTTACTAGTGGAAAAGCTTCCAGACTTAGTCCCACTTGATGATGAGTTTGAAGAAGAACTACTTGATTCCGATTCATATTTTGATGGTGAATCAGTAGTACTGCCACTGCTTTTTGAGGAACCACTACTTCCAGAAAATGATCCTGATTTAGTTCCACTAGATGAACTACTAGAGCTTGATTTTGAGCTAGAACTAGAACTTGACTTAGAGCCAGAACTTGAACTGCTAAAGCTTCCTGATTTTGTGGAGCTTTTGGCCTTTGAAGCACCAGTAGACTTACTAGAAGATTTAAAAGAACCACTTTTGGATTTAGATGCTGCATAAGCAGACTCACCCTTAACTCCATTTTCAACAACATTTCCAACATCTAAAGATATTGAAGTGAAAATAAAAATAAAAGTTAGTACAAATGTTAGGATTAAACTTTTCTTTTTATTATTTTTGATATGCCCACCCCCTAATTTATCTCCTTAGAAGAATTATCCATGAGAATATTATATGGTATTATATAACCTTTAACAAGTTTGTTAATATTGCTTTTTGAAGTAAAAAAACTCCACACACCCTAAATAATTTAAATAGCTCACTAATTCTCTATAAAACTAAAAATATCTTCTATTTACTATTATGATTCAAGATTAAATCTAATGAAAATATTTATATTTAAATTATAGCATAATAAATTATATTAATTAATGAAGAACATATTAATTGTAATAAGGATAAAGCTGATTTAAAATAATAATGTAAGTAGTTATGAACAAGTTTAGGAGTGATAATATGAATAACGAAGAAAATAACTCAATGTCTATGGCAGACCTATTAAAAGATTACGATGTCAAAAAACTTAATGTGGGAGATATAGTAAAAGGAGAAATCCTATCTATAAATAATGATGAGGCTATGGTTAATATAAATTACTATAGAGATGGTATTGTTAGACGTAGTGAAGTTTCTCACGATGAAGTTGAGGTATCAGAGGTATTAAATGTAGGAGATACAATAAACTTAATGATAGTAAGTTTAGATGATGGAGATGGAAATGTTTTATTATCTAAAAATAAAGCAGATGAAATTATAGCTTGGGATGAAGTAAAAGCATCCTATAAAAACAATGAAACTTTAACTTTAAAGGTTAAAGAGCAAGTAAAAGGCGGAGTTGTAGCTTTATATAAAGGTATAAGAGTATTTATTCCAGGCTCACAAGTATCTAGAGAAAGAGGAGTAGAACTTTCTACCCTTGTAGGAAAAGAGCTAGAAGTAAGAGTAATTGAATTTGATAAAAGGGATAAAAAGGTTGTAGCTTCCAGAAGAATTTTAGAAGAAGCACAATATAATGAAGAAAAGAAAGCTTTATGGAATTTAGTTAAAAAAGGTGAAAAAAGAGAAGGAAAAGTTACTAGAATAGCTAAGTTTGGAGCTTTTGTAGATATTGGTGGAATAGAAGGATTAGTGCATATATCTGATTTAGCTTGGGGAAGAGTTAAGAGAGTAGAAGATGTTGTTTCTGTTGGAGACAGGGTTGAAGTTTACGTTGGAGATTTTGACAAAGAGAAGGAAAGACTATCTTTAGCAATCAAAGATATTAAGAAAGATCCATGGGAAGATGCAAAATCTACTTTAAAAGTTAACGATGTAGTTACTGGAAAAGTAGTTAAGTTCTTAAACTTTGGAGCATTTGTAGAAGTTTTACCTGGAGTTGAAGGGTTAGTTCATATAAGTGAAATAACAGAAGATAATATAGCTAAACCATCAGATGTTTTAACAATAGGTGGAGAAGTTAAGGTAAAAATATTAGATATAAATTCTGCTGATAAAAAAATGAGTCTAAGCATTAAAGATGCTGTAGAGAAGTCAAAAGAATATGAAAAGTTTAATGATAGCTTTGAAGGTGAAAGCCTAGCAGGTTTATTTAAAGATTTTAAATTCTAGTTTTTAATATAATTTAAAATGGCCCTTGCAATAATAGTCTATTGCAAGGGCCATTTGTATATCTTACTTTAAAGCTTCTCAATTTTAAGCATATTAGTTCCACCAACATGAGTAGTTGGCATTCCAGCGGCTACTAATATATTGTCACCTGAGGTAGCAAGCTCAAGGCTTGAAGCCACTTTTCTTGCTTCACTTAATATTTCATCTGTGGTACTAAACATATCACAGGTTTCAGGAATTATTCCAAAGTTTAATGATAAGCTTCTTCTTACCTTTTCATAAGGAGTTATTGCAACTATAGGGCAACTTGGTTTGTATTTAGATATAAGTTTTGCTGTAGCACCACTTTTAGTTGCAGCAACTATAGCTTTTGTAGGCAATATATTTGAAGTTCTACAAGCAGAGTAACTTATTGCATCTTCAAAGGCTAATAAAGAAGGTTCTCTTAGGTTATTAGTGAATGATACATAGTCAAAATTAGCTTCAGTTTCTAAAGCTATTCTACTCATAGTTTTTGCAGCCTCAATAGGATATGTGCCAGAAGCGCTTTCTCCAGATAACATTATAGCATCTGTACCATCAAATATAGCATTACAAATATCACAAGCCTCTGCTCTAGTAGGTCTTGAATTTCTTATCATTGAGTCTAACATTTGAGTTGCTGTAATTACTATTTTTCCAGCAGAGTTACATTTCTTTATAATCATTTTTTGGATTATAGGAACTTTTTCTATAGGAATTTCAACTCCCATATCTCCTCTAGCAACCATTATACCGTCAGTAACTTCTATTATTGAATCTATGTTGTCTACACCTTCTTGGTTTTCTATTTTAGCTATTATTTTAATGTGTTCTCCGTTATTTTCGTTAAGTATCTTTCTTACTTCTAAAATATCAGAAGCTTTTCTTATAAAAGAAGCAGCAACAAAGTCCACGCCTTCATTACATCCAAAAATTAAATCATTAACATCTTTTTCTGTAATAGCAGGAAGATTTATTTTTACATTAGGAACATTTACTCCTTTGTGGTCTTTGATAGTGCCGCCAACAACAACTTCTGTCAGAATTTCTTTTCCCTTTATTTCTTTTATCTTAAATTCTAAAAGCCCATCATCTACAAGCATAGTACCGCCGACAACTACATCTTTACAAAGAGTTTCATAAGATATTGAACATCTTTTGTTATCACCTAAAATTTCTCCAGAACATAAAAATGAAAACTCATCTCCAACATGAAGAGTAGCTTCACCATTTATAAAATTATGAGTTCTTATCTTAGGGCCTTTGATATCTAGAAGTATACTTGTAGGAGTCCCTAATTCTTCTCTAAGTTTTTTTATTAAATCCATTTTTTTTCTATGGTCATCTTGTGTGCCGTGAGAGCAATTTAATCTTGCTGCACTCATTCCTATTTTTATAAATTCTCTTAAGACATCTTCATTATCAGAAACAGGACCGATTGTGAAGATCATTTTTGTTTTTTGCATAAAATCACCTCTACTATATTTTTCATTCAAATTATTAACTTTAGTATAAACGAATAACTTTAGATATATTAGTGAGATAATGATAGAATAAACTTGTTATAATATTAGGATATTATAATGTCCTAATGTTATAATATTATAATAACATATTTTTACTGAAAGGATGATCAGTCTATGAGAATTTTAGAAAATATAGAGCCAAAGGAAGTCTTCTATTATTTTGAGGAGATATCTAAAATACCTAGAGGTTCAGGAAATGAAAAAGAGATAAGTGATTATTTATTAGCTTTTGGTCAAAATTTAGGATTGGAAACAATTCAGGACTCAGCTTTAAATATTATTATAAAGAAGCCAGCAACAGAAGGATATGAAAATGCTCCTGTTGTAATAATACAAGGGCATATGGATATGGTTTGTGAGAAAAATAATGATACAGTTCATGATTTCTTAAAAGATCCTATAAAACTTAGAGTTGATGGAGATAATATTTTTGCTACAGGTACAACTTTAGGAGCTGATAATGGTATAGCAGTAGCATATGCCATGGCTGTGCTTTCATCAAAAGAAATTCCACATCCAGCTCTAGAAGTTTTAATAACAACAGATGAAGAAACAGGTATGGGTGGAGCTATGGCTGTTGAGAAAAAGAACTTAGATGGAAAAATTCTGTTGAATATCGATTCAGAAGAAGAGGGATATTTACTTGTTTCTTGTGCAGGGGGAATGAGGGCTAATGTTTCATCTGATATTAAATGGGAATCCAAAAAAGAAGAAGATTCTATTTTAGAGATTACAGTAAGAGGTCTTAAAGGCGGCCACTCAGGTATGGAAATAGATAAAGAAAGAGGTAACTCTAATAAATTAATGGGAAGAGTTTTAATGGATCTACTTTCTTTTGAGGACGTTAGATTAGTATCTATAAATGGAGGCTCTAAAGATAATGCCATTCCAAGAGAGATGGATGCAGTCATTACTTTAAATAAATCCAATGTAGAAGCTGTAAAAGAAAGAGTAAAACACTTTAATGATGTATTCAAAAATGAATTAAATGCTCAAGATCCAGAAGTTAAATTAGAAGCTAAAGAATTAAATACAAAGGTAGAAAAGGTATTTTCAAGGGAATCCACTGAAAAAGCTGTAAAAATATTATATCTTATTCCAAATGGCATAAATACAAGAAGTATGGCTATAGAAGGGTTAGTAGAAAGTTCATTAAATCTTGGAGTTGTTAAGACAACCAATACTCATGTAGAATATAATTCAGCTATAAGAAGTTCCGTTGGAAGTCTTAAAGAAGAAATGCTAAGAAAAATAGAAGTAATAGCAGAAACCTTAGGTGCTAAAGTTGATACTTTTGGAGATTATCCAGAATGGCAATATCAAGAGGATTCTAAAATAAGAGAAATCTGTGAAAGAGTACACAAAGACATGACAGGAGAAGATGCTAAGATAATTGCAATTCACGCTGGATTAGAATGTGGATTATTTAAGGAAAAATTAGGTGAAGATGTGGATATGATAAGTTTTGGACCTAATTTATATGATGTTCATACACCTAATGAACATATGAGCATATCTTCTGTTAAAAACTTATGGGATTATCTATTAAGAGTACTAAAAGAAATCAAGTAAGCTTTTTAGATAAAGGATATTTATTATTAAAGAAAAGATATTGTTGACCGAATGAGAGATTTTGGTATAATTATGTTAAAGTGATTTTATGTAAGGAGGATACTTATAATGGATTTAAATGATAAAGTATTAGAAACTCTAAAATCTGCTGGAGAACCTTTAAAAGGTGGAGAAATAGCAGAAAAATCTGGATTAGACAAAAAAGATGTAGATAAGGCTATAAAAGCACTTAAGGCTGAAGGAAAGATAAATTCACCTAAAAGATGTTATTATGGAATAGCAGAATAAGGAACATACTATTGGCTTGGTTTTCTAACCAAGCCAATTTTTTTATATAAACGCTTGACCTATTCACACTTCTTTTATTATAATAAAAGAAGTGTGAATAGGTGAAAATGTTTACTGTAAAATAAAAGGGAAGATTGTCAAAGGAGAGGGGAAATTATAATGAATAAAAGGGGTAAAATTATAACTAGAACTCTATTGCTTACTATGTCGTTAATTACAGCTACAAGTTTCAACGCAATTAAAACAAAGGCAGATACAACTGGGAATGCGGCTCAAGGAGTTGTTTTAAAAACAACTCAACTTAAGGTTCAAAAAACTATAGTTGCACCAAAGAAAGATGAATCTGGATCATATAGCGGAGGAACACTTTCAAGAGGTAGTGGTGGAGCTGGTGGTAATGTGGTTTCTTATGCATATAATTTTATAGGAAGACCATATGTGTATGGAGCAGCAGGTCCAAAGAGCTTTGACTGTTCAGGATTAACTATGTATGTATATAGCAAGTTTGGATATTCTTTACCTCATTATACAGGTTCACAATTTTCTATGGGTTCAGCTGTATCTAGAGCTAATCTATCAGCTGGAGATTTGGTTTTCTTCAATACATATGGTTCTATAAGCCATGTTGGTATATATATTGGGGGAGGGGATTTTATACATGCCCCATCGTCAGGTAAAAATGTTACAATAAGCTCTTTAAATGATTCTTATTACTCAAGCAGATATGCAGGAGCAAGAAGAATAGCACAATAGAAAGTTAAAGCATCTAAAATATTAGGTGCTTTTTTTATTTATTTATTTTACATAAGTAATCATAAAACTCCCAGTTACATAATATTATATACAGTAGTAGTTAAGTAAGGAGGGTTTTATGAAGTACACTAGATATAATTATAAGAAAAAAAACGATAAAGGATTTAAATCCCTGACTTTTTTTATAACAGTTGTTATTCTTGCAGTGATTTTAGGGACCATGTTATCTAAATTTATCTTTAAAGGAGATTTTTCTATAGAAGATATAATAGGTACAAAAGATAAGCCGAGTAATAATGAAACACAAGTTACAGACTCAAAAGTGTATGGGACTTTTGAATTAATACAGTGTGGATATTATAGTGAAGAGAAATATGCTCTAGAAACACAGAAAAAATTAAGCGGCACTATACCTGTGTATTTAATAAAAGATGGAGATAAATACAGGGTTATATCAGGAATATATATGCTTGATAAAGGTGATGAAGATAAAAATAAGATAATATCATTAGGAACTCAGGCTGTTAGACTAAAAATAGATATTCAAGGAAAGTCTTATTACGACTCCTTTATATATGGACTAGTAGATGGATATATGAAGATGCTAGATGGACTAAAGGATAGTAGTGTAAAGAGTGTCACTACTGAAAAGTTTAAAAAGTGGGTATCTGATATTGAAGAAAAAGAAGATCGGGCTAGCGATATAAAAGCTATAAAAGAACATGTAAATAACCTTCCAGCAGAGATAACAAGGGATAATATATCAGGTGAATTAGAATTTTTATATTCATTAATAGGACCGTATAAAAGTTCATAAAGCCATAAATATAATTAAGATTGAGGCTGTAAAACTAGAATAATTAGTTTTATAGTCTTTTTTATCCCTATTCCATAGGCTCGCTTCTTGACGTCAGTTTAATCTTTCTAATCCACTAATGAAATATGCACTCTATATAATATCTAAAAAATCAAATAATTGTTACAATTCCTCGAAAAAAATAAAAAATTTACTTAAAAAATGAATAAAGAGTAGGCAGAAAAAGTAGACTACCCGGTTGAATGGTTGAATGGTTGAATGGTTGAATGGTTGAATGGTTGAATGGTTGAATGGTTGAATATCGCAATGTCTTAATGTCGTAATATCACAATAGCGTAATGTCGCTATATCACAATATCATAATTACACTATATTATTTAGAAATTAAAAGGAATCTAACTGAGCTTGAGAAGCAGGAAATATTACAGAAAGGTTAAAAGGTTTCAATATGATTAAAAATTCCTTAAAAAAGTTAAAGGCACTTGTATATAAAATACATAAATGATAAACTATATTAGATGTAAAGGGAGTAAAATGCCTATACAGCAAGGTTTATCCTAATATGCATGTTATAAATGTTATATTATTGGTAATAATATTAAAATAAGATATTAGGAGTGATAAAAGTGGGATTTGTTTTAGCTTCTGCTTCTGAGCGTAGGAAGGAATTATTAACTAGACTTTGCGAAGAGTTTAGAGTAATAGAAAGTTTCTTTCCCGAAGAAAAAGTAGTTTTTAACGGCAACTTAGAAGAGTATGTTAAGGAATTATCACTAGGTAAGGCAAAATATGTAGCAGACAACTTAGACACCGAAGATATCATAATAGCAGCTGATACTATAGTAGCTATTGGAGATTTAATATTAGGGAAGCCTAAGGATAAAGATGATGCCTATAACATGTTAAAATCTTTAAGTGGAAAAGTACATAATGTATATACCGGAGTTACGGTATTGGACCTGAGAAGTAAAAAGATTATAAGTGAAGCAGTATGCACAGAGGTTAAGTTTTCACATCTTAGTGATGAGGAAATTCTATCATACGTTGATAGTGGGGATCCTTTAGACAAGGCTGGAGCTTATGGAATTCAGGGACGCGGAGGGGTTTTTGTAGAGCGTATAGAGGGATGCTACTATAATGTAGTAGGTCTTCCTTTGAATAAATTGGATAAAATGTTGAAATCATTAGTTTAAGGGGGAGGGAAATCTATAATAATAAAGGAGTTTATTATATGTATAACCTAAAGGTTATGGATTTGCCCTTAAATGAAAGGCCAGAAGAAAAATTGTTTTTATATGGAGCGGAGTCCTTAAGTAATACAGAACTCATTGCATTAATTTTAAGATGTGGAAGTAAAAATGAAAATGTCTTAGGATTAAGTTCTAGAGTTTTAGAAACTGTTGATGGATTAAATGGAATGTTATCAGCTGGTATAGAGGATTTTCTTCAGATAAATGGAATTAAAAAAGCTAAGGCCTCTAGGCTAATTGCCCTATGTGAATTAACTAAAAGAATTAATTCTTATAGGGGAACTGCAGAAGAAATAAAAATCACAGAGCCTAGAATAGTAGCAAACATTTTAATGAATGAAATGCAGAATCTTCCCCAAGAGGTATTAAAACTCATAATATTAAATACTAAAAATGTAGTTATATCTATTAAGGAAGTTTTTAAAGGAAGTTTAAATTCCTCAATTGTACATCCTAGAGAAATTTTTTCGGAAGCTTTAAAGAAAAATGCGGCATCTATAATTATATGCCATAATCATCCATCAGGAGACCCTACTCCTAGTAAAGAGGATATTAACATAACTTTAAGGATTAAGGAGTGCGGTAAGATCATTGGAATTGAGCTTTTAGATCACGTAATAATAGGGAATGGTAATTATGCAAGTATGAAAGAGAAATCTATAATATAATTCTGAGAGGAGTATAGTAATGGGATTGTTTGGAATGACAAAAGATATGGGAATAGATTTAGGAACAGCTAACACTTTAGTATTTGTTAAAGGAAAAGGTGTAGTTTTAAGAGAACCTTCAGTTGTTGCTATAAATAATACTACAAAGAAATCTTTAGCTGTTGGAACAGAAGCTAAACAAATGATAGGAAGAACACCAGGAAATATAGTTGCTATTAGACCACTAAAAGATGGAGTAATTGCAGATTTTGATATAACACAAACAATGATTAAAAAATTCATTGAGAAGGTAATTAATAAAAGTTCATTTACTAGCCCAAGAATCATAATATGTTATCCATCAGGAGTAACAGAAGTTGAGAAGAGAGCTATTTATGAAGCAACAAAAGCTGCAGGAGCTAGAGATGTTCTACTTATGGAAGAACCTATGGCAGCTGCAATAGGAGCTGGACTTCCAGTTTCAGAACCAACAGGAAGCATGATTGTTGATATTGGTGGAGGAACTACAGAAGTTGCAGTAATATCTTTAGGTGGTATTGTTACAGCTAAATCTTTAAGAGTAGCTGGTGATGAATTAGATCAATCTATTATTAGTTATATAAAAAGAGAATATAACCTAATGATAGGAGAAAGAACTGCTGAACAAATTAAAATGGAATTAGGATCAGCATTTAAGATTGATGAAGAAGAAAGAAAAATGGACATTAAAGGAAGAGATTTAGTGACTGGACTTCCTAAGATTATAGAAGTAAGTGAAGATCAAATCAGAGATGCATTAAAAGAGCCAGTAGCGGCTATTATTGAATCTATAAAAACTACATTAGAAAAAACACCTCCTGAATTATCTGCTGATATTATTGAAAAAGGTATTATGTTAGCAGGTGGAGGAGCTTTATTAAAAGGATTGGATGCTTTAATTAACCACGAAACTCATATGCCTGTACATATCGCAGAATCACCACTTGATTGCGTAGTTTTAGGAACTGGTAAAGCTCTTGAAGATTTTGATAATATAGCTAAGCAACAAAGAGGATAAGAATACATGAGACTTTTTAAGAACAAACTGGCAGTAACTATAATAGTACTGTCAGTTAGCTTTTTAATTATAATTGTTTATAGCTTTAGAAAAGAGAATAAAACTATTTTTGAGAGTGGTGCAGGTGCGGCGTTAAATCCTATACAGAAATTAGCATATAAAGTAACGGATAACTTTAAAGGTGCAGTAGATTTCTTTTATAATTTTTCGGAAGTAAAGGCTGAAAATAGAAAGTTAAGTGAAGAAAATAAAGACTTAAGAATTAAGTTGATAGAGTACAATAGATTAAAAGAAGAAAATGAAAGTTTAAGAAAAGTAGTAGATTTTGCTAATCAAGATGAAAATTTCGATTATGTTGGTACCAATATAATTGGACATAGTGGTGGCGGTTTTTCAGGTGGATACATAATTGACAAAGGAAGTAAAAATCAAATAGAGAAGGGTATGGTAGTTGTATCTGATAATGGATTAGTAGGGCAAGTTACATCAGTAGGTGATAACTGGGCCGTGGTTCAATCCTTAATAAATGAGAATATAGCTATAGCTTCTAAGATAGAAAGTACTCAAGAAACCACTGGTGTTTTACAAGGATACAAAGATTCTAAAAATAAACTTTTGACTAAGTTATACAATATCCCAATAGATTCACCTATTAAAGCAGGAGATGTAATTCTTACTTCAGGGGTTGGAGAAATACCTAAGGATATAAGAATAGGAGAAGTAATATCAGTAGAGGACGATAATGTAAAAGTAATGAAAAATGCTGTGGTGCAGCCTTATGTTGATTTTAATAAACTGGAATCATTATTTGTTGTGGTACCTAAGGAAAAAAGAAATATAAAGGTGGATAACTAATAATGAAAAGAGTTGTACTTTTTTTTATCGGCATAATACTTGTGATTATCGATAATTCTATATTACCGTTATTTTCTGTAGGTGGATCTTGGGGGAGTTTATTATTTACATTTGCAATTTGTTATTCAATTATAACCGGTCCATGGGAAGCTCTGTGGATAGGTGTGTATTTTGGAATATTACAGGACATATTTTTTGGAACAGGCTTTGGGGTTAATTGTTTATTAAATATGCTTATTTGTCTAGGAGCAGCAAAGGTCGGAGAAACAATATTTAAAAATAGAAGAACTGTTCCTGTTATGATAGTTTTAGGAGCTACAGTAGTTAAATATATACTTATCTATGTAATATTATATTTACTTCATGTAAAAATAGATGTAGAAAACATAATAGTAATGACTTTAATGAACACTTTATTTGGTTTTATCTTCTATAAAAAGATTTACAAATTAACTGAAACGAGATTTATGAAGATACCATGGAAATTTAATTAGCAGGTGATTATATGAATAAAAAAAAGAAAAAGTTTAATAGATATACTGCTTTGATTATGATTATGTTTTTTATATTCAGCGCAATATTGGGAAGGCTAATATATCTTCAAATTGTTAAATATGATGACTATAAAGATCTCGCTAATACAAAATCTAGAAGATTTATTGCGGAGAATGCACCAAGAGGTATTATTTATGATGAAAAAGGAAATGTATTAGCTACAAATGTTCAAAGCTATACAGTAACTTTTACAAGTACTGAAGAATCAAATGCAGCATTTTATGATACTATGAGCAAAACTTTTAAGCTGCTGGATGAAAATGGACAAAAGATTCAAGATGAAATGCAGCTTATGTTAAATGAGAATAAAGAATTTTATTTTGATTTTAAAACTAGTGACCAGACTTCAATAAGAGCTTTGAATATTAGATTTAAAAAGGATAAGGGAATAGATTCTGAATTAAGAAAACAATTATTCCCTGGTAAAGAGGGCGACTTAACTTCAGGTGAGCAAAATCAGTTAGATGATGCTATTTTTAATTATTCACCTCAGGATACTTTCTATTATATGGTTAAAAGTTATGCTATATATGATATCTTAAAGCCTACAAAAGAAGAGAGTAAAGAATATGCTAAAATGAGTGGAAAAGAGATATTAGATATTCTTCTTCAAAAGTATTCTTTAGAGGAAATAAGAAAATACATAGTTATAAAAGATGCCATTAAAATGCAGAGTTTTAAAGGGTATAAACCTATAGTTATAGCAAACATAGATAGGAATACATCATTTATATTCTATCAGAAGCGTAATGATATGCCTGGGATAGACGTATCTATGGAGCCTGTTAGATCTTATCCTTATGATTCATTAGCATCATCTGTTTTAGGATATATAGGTTCAATAGACGGAAGTCAACAGACTAAATATGATGAAAAAGGATATGATGCTAATACTGATAAGATAGGTAAAGCAGGTATAGAATCAGCCTTTGAGAGTATATTAAAAGGCACTAAAGGTGGAACTACGGTTAAGGTTAACTCCTCAGGTAGAAAAACTGAAGAATTATTTAAACTAGAAGCTTCACCTGGGAACAACATACACCTAACTATAGATAAAAATATTCAATATTCAGCAGAAAAGATGCTTGAACATCAATTAAAGTATTATCAAAATGTAGGAATTGCTCCAGATGGATCAATTGTAAGAAATGCAACTAGGGGATCAGTTGTGGCAATTGAAGTTAAAACAGGTAGAGTTTTAGCATTAGCTAACTACCCATCCTATAATCCAAATGACTTCTCAATTCCGGGAAAGCTTACACCAGAGCTCTCTAAAATGTATTTTAGTCCTGACTTAGAGGCTTTTGGTAATGAGTATATAAGAAAAAATAATCTAAACAAAACAATAGATGATTTATTCCCAAAGGATAGTAATGGTTATAGACAAGATCAATATGACCTTTACCCTAAGCCGTTTTATAATTATGCTACCATGGGATTAACGCCTCCTGGATCAACCTTTAAACCTCTTACAGCTACTGCTGCTTTAGAGGAGGGGGTATTTGGGGTTAATGAAACTGTATATGCAAAACATCTTTTTGATACTCGACCAGACTATTTTGGAAAAGTTGATCCACCTAAAGATGATAATGCTTATGGACCTGTAAATGTTAGAGTTGCTTTACAGAAATCTGCTAATACTTTTTTCTATGAAGCAGGTATAAGATTATATGAAAAGTATGGAGGTACTAGCACTAATAATAATGCAGCTGCTTTAGATTCTTTAGCTAAGTGGGCATGGAGAATGGGTTTAGGTGTAGATCCTAATAGTAATCAAAAAGCTTCTACAGGTATAGAAATAGCTGAGAACTTTGGTCAGGTATATAACTTTGTATCCTTTAGAAATAGAGCTATTAACTCTTTTATGTTTAATATAGTCGATTTAGTGGAAAAGGGTAATATTACACCTATGGACCTAGCGAAAAATGATAACGATGAAGAAGAATTAAAAGAAGCTAAAGAGGCTGTTAAAAATATTATAAGGGAGACTCTTCAACAACTAGGAGTAACTACCTTAGATAAAAATGCAATGTATAGTGAGCTTTTAACTAAGTTGAAGCCTGCAATTCAACGTGTATATGATGTTTCTCCTAAATATCAAGAAAATGTAAAAAATGCCAATGTGGATGCTAAAAGTGCAGTTAATATGGCTACAAATGCTATAGCTAATTATGTTGCATATTCAGTAACTCAAGAAATAATGTCGGCTGCACAGATTTCATACGCCTCTATAGGGCAGAGTATGAATGCATTTACTCCTGTTCAGTTAGCAAGCTATATCTCTACAGTAACTAATGGAGGAACAAGATATAAGGTTCATTTAGTAGATAAGATTACTGATTCACAAGGAAATGTTGTGGAAGAGTTTAAACCAGAGGTTTTAGATCAGGTAAATATAAGTGAATCAACTCTTCAAGCTGTTAAAACTGGTATGCAGATGGCTAATGGAACTGATCAAGGCGGCGGAGCTGCCGGTACTGCGGCAAGTACTTTCCAAAAGCTTAATCCTTATTTAAGTTCTGGAGGTAAAACAGGTACTGCTACTTTTAGTAAAGATCAGGATGAAATAGGAAGAGCACCTTATGGGGTTTACGTAGGTGTTGCTCCAATAGAAGATCCTCAGATAGCTGTTGCAGTTGTTCTTTATGATGCTGCCCATGGTTCTTATGCGGCACCAGTAGCAAGAGCTATATTTGAAACTTATTTTAGAGATGATTTAAAAGCTAAGGGGTATACAACGGATTATTCAGAAGAGGTTGGAGGAAAATATGATTATACATTAAATCCTCCACTTCAAGATAATAATACAGCAAAAACTAATAATACTAATACTCAAGGGAATTAAGACTCGGCCTAGTGCCGAGTTTTTTATTTATGAGGGTCTGCATTAAAATATCCGAACATTCGAATGTTCGGACAAATGAAGATAAAACTCTTTAACTATTAATTGTTAATTTAATTGTTGTGTATTATAATTAAATTTAAGAGAATATAATAATAAGTTAAATCCTAGTTTGAGAGGTTACATATGCTTGATGATAGAATTGTTATTAAAGGTAATAGAGAAGGCTTAGTGGCTATAATTAAATTTACTGCCTTTAAGGATTTTCAAGATATGCTTGAAGTTTTTTTGGAAAGATTAAATAAGGGGAAAAAATTTTATAAAGGTGCAACAATAACTATTAAGACTGAACTTAAATACATAGATGAAAGAGAAGTTAGATTGTTAAAGCATTCTCTTTTTGATGAAGTTGGTATAAAAGAATGCATATTTAAAGATATTGATGAAAAAGATATAAAGATTTTTTCAGGAATATATGAAGGAAGAACCAAGTTCATACGAAAAACTATAAGAGGGGGCCAAAGAGTAGATTATAATGGCAACATTGTTATAGTTGGAGATATTAATTCAGGATCAGAGGTTTATGCCTGGGGAAATATTATTGTACTTGGAAGAATAAGAGGCCAAGTACATGCTGGGATAAATGGGAATACAAAAGCTATAATAGCTGCGTTTTCTTTGGAACCAGAGCTTCTTCAGATAGGAGACATAATTACCATATCACCTGAAGGTGATGATAAGCCTAGATATCCAGAAGTTGCTAAGATTAAAGATGGGGTTATAATGGTAGAACCCTATTTACCTAATAAATTCGCATATAAATAACATAGTGGAGGGATTTTAGAATGGGAGAGTCAATAGTTATAACGTCAGGTAAAGGTGGAGTAGGAAAAACAACTACAACAGCTAATATAGGTACAGCCCTTGCAGCTTTAGGTAAAAAAGTAGTAGTTGTAGATGGTGATACTGGACTTAGAAATCTTGATGTTTTAATGGGATTAGAAAATAGAATAGTTTATACGATAATTGATGTAATAGAGAAAAGATGTAGGACAAAGCAAGCACTTATTAAGGATAAAAGATTCCCTAATCTATGTCTATTACCTACAGCTCAAACCAAGGATAAAAATGATATAAAACCTAATCAAATGCTTAGTTTAGTTAATGAATTAAAAGAAGAGTTCGATTTTGTAATTATAGATTGTCCAGCAGGTATAGAGCAAGGATTTGAAAATGCTATAGTTGGTGCTGACAAAGCAGTAGTAGTAGTAAATCCAGAAATTACTTCTGTAAGAGATGCAGATAGAGTTATAGGAAAATTAGATTCAAAAGGTTTAGAAGATCACGTAGTTATAGTAAATAGACTAAATTATGAGATGACCCAAAATGGAGACATGCTTGATATCTCTGATATTATAGAAACTTTATCAATAAAGCTTTTAGGAGTAGTTCCAGATGATAAATCTATAACTGTTTCTACAAATAAAGGAGAACCTATAGTATTAGATGAAAAAGCAATGTCTGGACAAGCGTTTAGAAATATTGCAAGAAGACTTCTTGGAGAAGAAGTACCTTTAATGGATTTAAACACTGATAGCGGCGGATTTTTTGGTTCTTTAAAGAAATTATTTAAACGTAAATAGGGGGCGGAGTAGAAATGGAATTACTGAACAAGTTTTTTAATAATAAACCTACACCGAAAGACGTGGCAAAAGATAGATTGAGATTAATACTTATACATGACAGAGGGGAAATAGACCCTGAACTTATGGAAAGAATTAAGGCAGATATACTAGAAGTGATTTCAAAATATGTAGATATAGATTCTTCTAATATGGAGTTTGCTGTAACAAAAACAGAAGTTGAGGAAGGTATCTCTCCTGCTTTAGTTGCAAATATTCCAATAAAAAATGTTAAGGTAAGATAAATGAAAAGTTGTACATTTTATGTACGACTCAGAGTGTCGACAAAGTCGACACTTTTTTCTTTACAAAAAGATAACTTTTTCTTAAAACTTAATGAATTAATAGTAAGCTTTATGGTGAAAAATTATAATATGAGTTATAATAGGATAGAAATCATAAAATGGAGGCGTGCTAATGCTTGGAAAATTAAAATTGGATTTAAAAATCCTAAAGGAATTGGATTTCACACTTTTGCTTGCATCAATTATGACAGTTCTTTTTGGCTGCCTCAATATATATTTAGCAACAAAAGGTTCACCTGAAACTTTAAATTCCTTTAAAAAACAATTGTTATTTTTAGGACTTTCTATAGTAGTAATTTATTTTATGTTACTTATAGATTATATAATGCTCAAAAATTATGCATTAATATTTTACATATTATCCACACTGCTTTTAGCAGTTACTCCTTTTTTAGGAAAAACTATAAATGGTGCTACTGGATGGATAAGAATAGGTGGATTTTCTATGCAGCCCTCGGAACT
Source organism: Clostridium sp. YIM B02506 (assembly GCF_022324845.1). NCBI lineage: Bacteria > Bacillati > Bacillota > Clostridia > Eubacteriales > Clostridiaceae > Clostridium > Clostridium sp. YIM B02506. Next base: position 120,119 of record NZ_JAKGTG010000003.1, on the reverse strand, counting down.
AGCTAAGATAGCTATTATAATATTAGTGGCAAAAAAGCTTGAAGATATGGATGGAAAGATTAATGATGTTAAGAACTTCTTTATATTGACAGCTTATATAATTGTTCCAGTATTATTTATAGTGAAGCAGCCAGATATGGGAATGACTATGGTATGTTTCTTTATTGTTTTAGGAATGTTTTTTATAGCTGGTTTAGATATGAGAATAATAGGCGGAGGATTATTATCACTAGTAGTTGCGATTGTAATAGTATGGAATTCAGGACTTATTCATACATATCAAAAAGCTAGACTTACTAGCTTCTTGAATCCAGAAGCAGATGAACTTAACACAGGACTTCAGCTTACTCAATCTATGATAGGAATAGGTTCGGGCGGTTTATTTGGTACTGGTGCAGATTTAAACATTAATGCTACTACTGGATATGTTGCTCAAAATGTTCCGGAAAAACAAACAGATTTTATATTTGCTGTAGTTGGGGAACATTGGGGAACTTTAGGAGCTATATTTCTTTTAACTTTATATGGCATAATAATTTACAGAATGCTAGTAATATCTAGGACAAGTAAGGATTTATTGGGCAAAATGATATGTGTAGGTTTTGCATCTTATTTCTTATTTGCTGTACTACAAAATATAGGTATGACAATAGGACTTATGCCAATAACAGGAATTACTTTACCACTTGTAAGTTCTGGAGGTAGCTCATTGTTAACTACCATGATGTCTATAGGACTTGTTTTAAATATAGGAATGAGAAAGAAGAAAATAAACTTTTAAAAATAAAAGGGGAATGGGAAATATGAATATAGCTTTAATTGCTCATGATAATAAGAAAATAGATATTATAAATTTTGCCAAGAAACATCAGCATGTATTAGCTAATGGTCATAATTTATATGCAACAGGAACAACAGGACTTAAAATAATGGAGGCTACTGGCTTACTTATAGAAAGATTTTTATCTGGACCACTTGGAGGGGATCAGCAAATAGGTGGGAAGATAGCTCAAGGGGAAATGGATTTAGTTATTTTTTTAAGAGATCCACTAACTTCTCAGCCACATGAGCCAGATGTAACGGCTTTAATTAGAATATGTGATGTTCATGGTATTCCAATAGCAACTAATATAGGTACTGCAGAAATATTAATAAAATATATTAAATAGTGTAATAAAGAATCAGCTCTTAGCTGGTTCTTTATTTTTGTTCTAGGAATTTAAAAAACTAAATATATATTTAGAGTAGACTTTAATAGAAAGGAGAGTATTGGAGGTTTTATGAATGGGAAGTTATAACTCTGAATATGAGAGCTATTATGCAAAAATAATGGGTAAAAAAAGAGGGCCAGATAGCTACAGGAGAGATTATTCTGTAGGAAATTTAACTGGCACTCAAAGTAAGAATGTTGGAGATATCATAATTAAAAGGGTAATCCAAGAACTGGCGGGTACTTTTATTTTATTCATGTTAATATTTATGTTTAAAATGATTAAAACGCCTGAAACGACAACGGCGTATGCTATGGCTAAAGACATAGTTAGTAAAGGATATAGTGTAGAGGACACTATAAATTACGCTAAAACTATGGATTTATCCAGTATAAAAAGCAGTGCCGAAGTATATGTAGAGGATATAAAAGAAAAGTTAGGTGCGGGAGACAGTATTAAGGAGAGAAGTAAAGAAAATTTTATTAAACCATTATTAGGAGAATATAAGGTCTACGATGAAAAGCAGAAGATATACTCAGTTAGTGTTTCGGAAGCAACTGATGTTAATTCAGTATATGATGGTAAGGTTAAAAAGGTTGGAGAGGATGAGACCTTAGGAAAGTATATGATAATAGATAATGGAAGTGGCATAGAGACAGTATATGGAGGTTTAGCTGAATTAGCTCTAAAAGAAGATCAAGATGTAGCCAAGGGAGAAATGATTGGCAAGGTGAGTTCTTCATTTTTATTTCAATTAAAGTATATGGGAGAAGGACGAAATATTGAAGACTACATGAACATGGATTAGCAATTTATTTAGGGGGAAGAATGAGCAGAAAGGGTTTAATGTTTATATCCGAAGTACTTATTCTTTTTTGTATTAGCCTGCAATATGAACTTTTAGTAGCTTTTTTATGTATTTTTTTTCATGAATTATCTCATGGTTTGGTTGCTCTGATTTTTGGTATGGACATTAAGTATTTGCTTATACATCCATTAGGTTTTTTTATAGAGATAGAAAAATTAGAGGAGTTTTCAGATGAAAAACAACTAGGGGTTTATTTTGCAGGTCCTATATTTAACTTGATTCTATCGCTTATATTTTTGATATTATTTAATAAGCAGGGAGTAAATATGTATAAAGACTTATTTACTATTAATATAACTTTGTGCTTATTAAATCTTTTACCGGTGTTCCCTTTAGATGGCGGTAGAATTTTTAATATTATTTTATCAAGGAAACTAACATATAGAGCTGCAACTAAACTGATAGTTTATAGCAGTTTTGTTATAGGAACTGGATTTGGAATACTTTTTCTCTATAGTCTGCTCCTATTACATAAAGTCAATTTAACATTTTTAATGATTAGCTTTCTTGTGATTTACTCAGCATATAAGGAAAATGGAAGGATAATGTATATTTTAATGGGAGATGTGATTAAAAAGAAAAGTAAGTTTAATAAGCAAAAGTATATAGAAAATAGAAGTATATCTGTTTGTTATAAACTAGGGTTAATTAACCTGCTTAGAATGATAGATAAAAATAAGTTTCATAGTTTTTATGTTTTGGACGAGAGTATGAAGCTCCTTGAAATATTATATGAAGATGAACTTATGGAGGCTTTGAAGCTTTATGGAAATATAACATTAGAGGAATATTTAGAAATAAAGGAACATACTTAGGTAGTGCAAAAATATAAATTGTGGTAGAATAACAAAGTAATGAAGAATAGTATATTGGGGATGTGGATTTAATGAGTACACATTCCCAATTTTTAGATGAACTCAGGAGGTAAATTGATGAATAGAATTACTGATGATATTTTATTTAGAGTTGAAAAACCAGCTAGATATATAGGTGGTGAGCTAAATCAAGTAGTTAAAGATAAAAATGAAGTTGACATAAGATTTGCATTTTGTTTTCCAGATGTTTATGAAGTAGGGATGTCCCATTTAGGTTCAAGAATTCTCTACCATACAATTAATGAAAGAAAAGATACATATTGTGAAAGAGCATTTGCACCATGGCCAGACATGGAAGGGCTTATGAGAGAAAATGACATACCTTTATATACATTAGAAACTAAAGATCCTCTTAAGGATTTTGATATAGTTGGTTTTACACTTCAATATGAAATGAGTTATACAAATATATTAAATATGCTAAACCTTGGAGGTATAACAATAAGAGCTTCTGAAAGAGGAGAGGATGAACCTATCGTTATGGCAGGGGGGTCCTGTGGGTATAATCCAGAGCCTTTATGGGATATAGTAGATTTCATTGAACTTGGCGAGGGCGAAGAGATGATGAATGATGTTATTGAAGTTTACAAAAAGTATAAAGGTAAAGGAAAGAAGAAAGAATTCTTAAGAGAAATATCTAAAATAAGAGGTATATATGTACCATCTTTATATGAGGTTAGCTATAAGGAAGATGGTACTATTAAAGAATTTAAACCTAAATATGATGATGTTCCAAAGAAGATTCAAAAGAGAATAGTTCCTGACTTTGATAAAGTTGAATTTCCTACTAATATAATAGTTCCTTACACTGAAATAGTTCACGATAGAATAGTTTTAGAATTATTTAGAGGATGTACTAATGGTTGTAGATTCTGTCAAGCAGGTATGATTTATAGACCTATTAGAGAAAAAAGTAGAGAGACTCTTTTAAAACAAGCAAGAGAAATGCTTAAGGCAACAGGATATAGAGAGATATCCCTATCTTCATTAAGTACATGTGATTATTCAGATATTCAAGCATTAGTTGAAGATTTAATGAGCGAGCATTTAGATAATAATGTGAGTTTAGCATTACCATCAATTAGAGTAGATGCTTTTTCTGTGGATTTAATTAAAGAAATTCAAAAAGTAAGAAAGACAGGTTTAACCTTTGCTCCTGAAGCTGGTTCCCAAAGAATGAGAGATGTTATAAACAAAGGTCTTACTGAAGATAGAATATTAGAGGCTTCAAGATCTGCTTTTGAGGCTGGTTGGAGTACTATAAAACTTTACTTCATGATAGGATTACCTTATGAAGAAATTGAAGATGTTAAAGGTATAGGAGACTTAGCGGAAAAGATATCTGCCCAGTATTTCATGGTACCAAGACATATAAGAAATAAAGGTCTTAGGGTTACAGTAAGTACATCAATATTTGTACCTAAACCATTTACTCCTTTCCAATGGGCTCCTATGGATAAGATGGAGAATGTTAGTGAAAAGATTAGTGCAGTAAGAGATTCTATAAAAGCTAAAAGCATAGTCTATAACTATCATCATCAAAAAACTTCTTACATGGAAGGAGTTTTTGCAAGAGGTGATAGAAGAATGTGTGATGTTCTTATAAAGGCTTATGAAAAAGGTGCTAAGTTTGATGGATGGTCAGAGTATTTCAACTTTGATACATGGATGGAAGCATTCGAAGAATGTGGAGTTGATGGAGACTTCTATGTATATAGAGAAAGAAGTTATGATGAAATTCTTCCTTGGGACTTCATAGACATTGGAGTAAATAGAGAGTATATTGAAAAAGAAAATGAAAGAGCTAAAACAGCAAGTTTAACTCAAAACTGTAGACTTGGATGTACTGGTTGTGGAATAAATGTAAACTTTAAGGAAGGGAAGTGTTTTGCAGGTGCGATATCTAATTAAGTTCACAAAAGAAGGAAATATAAAGTTCATATCTCATTTAGATTTAATGAGATCTATTCAAAGAGTAATTTTAAGAAGTGAATTAGATGTTGAATACTCTAAGGGCTTCCATCCTCATATGGCTTTATCTATAGCTCAGCCTTTATCTGTTGGAATAAGTTCTGTTGGTGAATATATGGACTTAGTTTTAAAAAATCCGATGGATGAAAAAGAAATTATAGAAAGATTAAATCAAAATACTTTAGTTGGAGTAAGATTTTTAGAAGCTAAAGGAATAGAAGTTATACCAAACACTAAAAAGGTTCCACAATCTATGGCAATGGTTGATCAAGCGGTTTATACTATAAAGATCAAGTACACTGATATAAAATCAGCAGAGGAAGAGTTTAAAGAACTTTTAGGAAAAGATGAATGGATTATAACTAAAAAGAATAAAAAAGGTGAAGAAAAAAGTGTTAATATAAGACCTTTTATAAAAGATATAAAATATTGGGTTAAAGATGATTATTTAGTATTAAATACAAGGATAAGTTGTGGTAGTAGAGAACATCTTAATACAGAGGCATTTGTTAACTATATAAAAGAAAATACTCCAAATGTTAATAATGAAGCTTTTGTAGATATTAACAGAGAAGAGATGTACGCTGAAATTGATGGTAAGTTGCTACCTTTATATAAGATAGTATAGAAGGTGTAAAAATGAGAGCAATATTTATAGAAAGAAGCGAAGACATATTAAGAATTGCTATTAAAGAAAATAGTGAATTAACTGAGTGTTTTGTAGAAGAAGAAACCAAAGAACCATTACCAGGAGAAATTTACAAAGGAATAGTTAAGAGTATAGTTCCAGCTATTAAATGTGCGTTTGTAGATATAGGGTATGAGAAAAATGCTTTTATGAGCTTAAGTAAAGAAGTGAGACTTAAGCAAGGGGATGAAATAGTAGTTGAAGTAATAAAGGAAGCTATTGGAGATAAAGGGCCAAAGGTTATTATGGATTTTTCATTGCCTGGGAAATATTCAGTTATAAACTCTAAAGGAAAAGGGATAAATATTTCTAAAAGAATAGAAGATGAAAATAGAAAAGCTGAATTGCTTAAGAATATAAAATCCTTTGAAGATGCAGCAGTTACGATAAGAACAAGCGGAGCTTATTGTGAAATAGAGAGTATAATAAATGAATTATATGAACTATACGAAGAGTATAAAACAATAAAACAAAAAGCGAAGTATCATAAAAATCCTCAAAAACTATATGGTGATAATCCATTATTACATAAAATTCTAAGAGATAAGATGGATAAAAAAACTAAGAAGATATATGTAAATAAAGAAGAGGATTATAAAGTTGTTTTGAAGTATCTAGAGGAAAAACAAGACATTCAGGTTGAACTATATGATCAAAAAAGAACTCTATTTGATTTCTATGGAATAGAGAGGGAAATACTTTCCTTAAGACATAATAAAGTTAATCTTAACTGTGGTGGATATATAGTTATAGATAAGACAGAAGCTATGCATGTTATAGATGTAAACTCTGGAAAAAACACTAAGGGAAAAAATCGTGAAAAAACTGGAGAAGAAACCAATAAGGAAGCAGCAAAAGAAATTGCAAGGCAGATAAGAGTAAGAAATCTAGCGGGTATAATCCTTATAGATTTTATAGATATAACAAGCGAAGAGTCTAAAAAAGAAATTTTAGATATTTTAAGAAGTGAACTTGAGAGTGATAAAAATAGAACTCAAGTATTCCCGTTTACGGAGCTTAATTTAGTCCAAATATCTAGGAAAAGAAGTGGCAGAAGTATATTCGACATGATTGAAGAGAAATGTTTAACCTGCAATGGTATGGGAGAAAGACTGGCACTTTCTTATGTAAGTATATTAATAAGAAATGATATAATAAAGTTTAATGGAGAGAACTCTATTAGTGATTTTTATATACAAATAAACTCTCAATATGAATCTTTAATAAAAGAAGATTTATTTAAGTTTTTAACTAAAATTGAAGCATTAGATTGCAACATCTACATAAACTATGTACATGAAGTTGAATATTTCAAAGTTGAGCCTCTTTTATTTAAAAATCAGATAGAGAATGTAGAAAAATATTTAATTACCCTATAATATAAGATTAAATGTCCAATATTATGAAAACTTTTCTTTACAAAGTATAAGCTATATGATAGAATTTCATAGTAACCGCACATAACAGGTTTTTAATTAAAACAAAGTTAAATCTTTGTACCTAAAATGGCGAGACCGTAATGAGGAGGTGTTTTTAATGTACGCAGTATTAACTACAGGGGGAAAACAATACAGAGTTCAAGAAGGAGACGTTCTATTCGTTGAAAAATTGAATGCTGAAGTTGACTCAACAGTTGAATTTAACGAAATCTTAGTTGTATCTAACAACGGTGAAGTTAAAGTTGGTAAACCAGTGGTTGAAGGTGCAAAGGTTGTAGCTAAAGTATTAGCTCAAGGAAAAGCAAAGAAAGTTGTAGTTTTCAAGTATAAACCAAAAAAAGACTACAGAAGAAAAGCTGGACACAGACAACCTTACACTAAGATCCAAGTTGAAAAGATCGAAGCTTAATTATGATTAAAGTAGTAATTAAATTTCAAGATGATAATATAATTGCAGTTGATATAAAAGGTCATGCTGTTAGAGATGCTGAAGCTGTTATAATAGGTGAAGCTTACGATATGGTATGTAATTCTGTATCTGTACTTTCTCAAAGTTTACTTATAGGCTTAGAGAATGTATTGAAAATAAATTGTAGTTATGAAATCTATGATGGATACATAAGCTTAGATTTAAGCGATATAGAGAAAGAGGAATTATTAAAGGCACAAGTGCTTTTAAAAACCTTTGAACTTAGCTTAGAAAGTATAATGATATCCTTAGAACAAAGTTTTGGAAAAAATAAACGTGATAAATATATATTTCTTTTAAAAGAGGAGGTGTAACACCATGTTAATAATGAACCTTCAATTGTTTGCTCATAAAAAAGGAGTAGGTAGCTCTAAGAACGGTAGAGATTCTGAATCTAAAAGATTAGGAGTTAAATCAGCAGATGGTCAATTTGTTTTAGCTGGAAACATCATAGTTAGACAAAGAGGAACTAAAATCCATCCAGGTACAAATGTTGGAAGAGGTAAAGATGATACTCTTTTTGCAAAAGCTGATGGACTTGTTAAATTCGAAAGAGTGGGTAAAGATAAGAAAAAAGTTTCTGTTTACCCAGTACAGGTTGAAGAGATAGCTGAATAATTTACTCAGTAGCAAAGCACCCTAAGTTAGGGTGCTTTTTTAAATTTATTACAAAAGTGGCTTAAGAAAAAAATAAGTTATTTGTAACTCTTATGTATTTGCAAAATAAATTTCCATGTTGTAATATTTAAGAGATTAATAAAAAAATACCTGTTAATAATATATATAGAAAATAAGGTAAGGTGATTATATGTTTATAGATACAGCCAAAGTTTTTCTAAAATCTGGTGACGGTGGAAATGGTTCTATATCTTTTAGAAGAGAAAAGTATGTTCCTCTAGGTGGACCAGATGGAGGAGACGGTGGAGACGGCGGAGACATAACATTTGTAGTAGATACCAATATGACTACTCTTTTAGACTTTAAATATAGTAGAAAGTTTATAGCTGAAAGAGGCGTTAATGGTTCGGGTTCTAAATGTTATGGAAAAGATGGAGAGGATTTAATAATTAAGGTTCCAATGGGAACTATTATTAGAGACGTAGAAACTAATAAAATTATGGTAGACCTTTCTCATCCTGGAGATTCTTATAAAATCTGTAGGGGCGGAAAAGGTGGAAAAGGTAATGCTAAATTTGCAACACCTACAAGACAAGCGCCTAACTTTGCAGAACCTGGAATGCCAGGTGAAGAAAGATGGGTATTATTAGAACTTAAACTTTTAGCAGATGTAGGTTTATTAGGATTCCCTAATGTAGGAAAATCAACATTGCTTTCAATAGTTTCTAAAGCTAGACCAAAGATAGCTAACTATCATTTCACAACTTTAAAACCTAATTTAGGTGTAGTTAGTGTACCGGGAATAGAACCATTTGTTATGGCAGATATACCAGGTATAATTGAAGGAGCTTCAGAAGGTGTAGGCCTAGGAATAAAATTCTTAAGACACATAGAAAGAACAAGACTACTTATACATGTAGTAGACATATCAGGAGTTGAAGGAAGAGATCCTATGGAAGACTTCCTAAAGATAAATGAAGAACTTAAAAAATATTCTATAAAACTTTGGGATAGACCTCAAATCGTTGTGGCAAACAAAGCAGATATGTTATACGATGAAGAAGTATATACACAGTTTAAACAAAAACTAAATGAAATGGGATATGATAAAGTATTTAAAATGTCAGCTGCTACTAATACTGGAGTAGAAGAAGTTATAAAAGAAGCTGCAAGAATGCTTCAAAGTATTCCAGTTATGGAACTTGAAATCTCTAAAGAAGACATGTATGTACAAGAGGAAAGAAGATTTACTTATGAGATTAGAGTTGAAGAAGGCGAAGAAAACGAAGATGGTAACAAGGTAAATGTCTATGTAATAGAAGGTAGCTTCGTAGATAGACTATTAACTGCTGTTAATGTTAATGATGCAGACTCGTTAAGATATTTCCACAAAGTTCTGAAAAATAAAGGAATTTTAGATGAACTTAGAGAAATGGGAATAGAGGATGGAGACTTCGTTAGACTTAATGACTTTGAATTTGAATACTTAATGTAATAAGAAGGGATGATTTTATGATAACTAGTAAGCAAAGAGCTTATTTGAGATCTCTTGCAAATAATATAGATCCTATATTCCAAATAGGTAAAAATGGTATAGAAGAAACCTTTATAAAACAGGTTGAAGATGCCTTAGAAGCAAGAGAATTAATAAAGATAAAAGTACTTGAAAACTCAGGATTAGAGACAAGGGAAGCCTCTGACATAATATGTGAAAAAGTAGGATGTGAAGGCGTTCAGGCTATAGGCAGTAAATTGGTACTTTACAAACAAAGTACTAAAAAACCTAAGATAGAGTTAAAGACAAAATAATGAAGAAAATTGGTATATTGGGGGGGACTTTTGATCCTCCTCATAATGGCCATATATATATCGCAGAACAAGCCTACAAAAGATTAAAGCTAGATAAAATTATTTTTATGCCTGCCGGAAGTCCTCCTCACAAAACTCATAAACAGATTACAGATGAAAATATAAGATATAAAATGGTTAAGCTTATTACAGAAGGTTATCCTTATTTTGATGTAAGTGATTACGAAATAAGCAAGGGTGGATTAAGTTATACTTATCTTACATTAAAACATTTAAATGAAGTAAATAAAGATTGTAAGTTTTACTTCATAGCTGGAGCAGATAGTTTACTTCAGCTAAATAACTGGAGAAATGTACAGGGAATATTGGATAATGCTGCCTTAGTGGTGTTTGGTAGACCTGGTTTTCCTAAAGAGAAATTATTAGAAGAGAAAAAGAAAGTTGAAGAAAAATACAATCATGATATTATATATTTGGACTTATTAGAATTAAATATATCGTCTTCTCAAATAAGAGAAGAAATAGAAAATGGGTTGCCTATACCTGATGAAGTGTTAACAGAAGAGGTAAGGGAGTATATTGGATATATGGGATTATATAAGGAGAGATAATTATGTGGAGTAATGAAGAGATACTAGAATATCTTAAAGAGAATTTAAAAGAGAGTAGATATGAACACACACTAGGTGTAGTTAAGACAGCTAAAGCATTAGCAAAAATAAATGGTGTTGAAGAAGAAAAAGCAGAACTTGCAGCTTTAATTCATGATAGTGCTAAAAATATGCACATTAATTCTATGAAGAAGATGCTAGAGGAAAATTTTGAGCAAATAGATGATATAGAAGAGAAAACACCTCAGCTTTTACATGGAAAAGTTGCAGCGATTATAGGTAAAAATATAATGGGCATTGAAGATGAAGAAATATTGAGTGCAGCAGCTTATCATACAACAGGTAAAGGAAATATGACGCTATTAGAAAAGATAATATATATAGCTGATTATATAGAGCCTAACAGGGTTTATCCTGGCGTTGAAGAGTTAAGAAAATTAACTTTTGAAGACTTGGATAAAGGTGTGATAGTGGGATTAAATAATACCATAAATTATATATTAAAACAAGGTGGACTTATTCATCCTAATACTATAGAGGCTAGGAATTATCTTATCATTAATGGTAAGGGAGGCTTAGAATAGTATGGATAACGGTGAAGAATATAGAAACAAAAAGAAAAAAGCCTACTACGAAAAACAAAGAAAAAGACGATTGATGATTATGAGTGGTGTATTGACTGCAATAATAGCAGCAATTGTTTTTACTGTTATTTACTTTTATAATTTCTTTGGGAAATTTAGTACAGATGGGGTTTCAGTAGCTCCAAATGAAGTAAAGGCAAAAGAGCCTGTTAATATACTTGTACTTGGATTAGACATAGGAGATGTTAATCAAAAGGATAATGAAAGCATAAAGAGAACGGATACTATTATGGTGCTTCATTATGAACCTAAAAATAATGCAGCAAGTCTTATTTCAGTTCCTAGAGATATGTTAATAAAGGTTAATAAAAAAAATAACAAGATAAATGCTGCTTACGCTATAGGAGGAGAAAAACTCATACAAAGCGAGGTAGAAAAACTTATAGAAGCAGATATTAACTATATTGTAAAAATAGATTATGAAGGATTTAGAGCTCTGGTAGATGCTGTTGGCGGAGTTGAAATGTATATTGAAAGAAATATGTATTATGATGACGATGCTCAAGATCTTCATATTAGATTCAATAAAGGGGAAACTGTTCTTTTAGATGGAAAAAAGGCAGAAGAATTCTTTAGATGGAGAAAAAACAACGATGGAACAGGTTTTGCAAATGGAGACTTAGATAGAATAGAAAATCAGCATAAGTTCATAAATAAGCTTATAGAAAAATGTACATCACCAGCTATAATTACAAACATAAAAGGAATACTAGATGTGTTGCCTGCCTATGTTAAAACTAATATGTCACCAAGTAAGATTATCTCTTATGGTTTAGGGCTTAAAGATTTAGATAAAAGCAATGTAACTACAGCTACTTTACAAGGAGATCTTAAAACTATAGGGGGAGCCTCCTATGTGGTATACAATAGAAATATGAATATTGAAACCCTTGGATTACTAAGTGGATCAGAGGCTAGTAATGGAACTATAAAGAAGAAAAACTTAAGGATAAATATCTTAAATGGAACTAGAATTACAGGATTAGCATCAAGGATGTCGGAAAATTTAAAAACAAAAGGTTACAGTGCTATAGACACAGGTAATACTCAAGAAAGAAGTAAAACTATTATAAAAACTAATAATAAGGAAATGGGAAAGCTTATAGTAGAGGATTTAGGAACTGGAACCATTCAAGATTTAGATGATAATCCTCAAGGATACGATGCAGTGATATTAATTGGAAGCGACTATAAAGAATAGATTTATTAAGGAGCAAAAATGAGTAAGATACAAAAGACAGTACCAGCTGAGTATGATAAACGAAAAATAAGAGAATATTTAAAAGAAGATTTAGGTTTATCAACAAGGCTAATAAGAGGGGCTGCTTTAGATAAACGAATATTAGTAAATAAAAAAGCGGTAAAAATGAACTATATGGTATCAGAAGGTGAACATATAGTAGTTATATTAGATAAAGAAGAGAGCCAGAATATAGAACCAGAAAAAATGGATTTAGATATTGTATATGAAGATGAGGATATTATAGTAATAAACAAAAAACCATACATGGTTGTGCATCCTACTAAAAGCCATTTTAATGGAACTTTATCTAATGGAGTTATGTATTACTTTAAAGAAACAGGACAAAATTCTATTGTTAGACTTGTGAGCAGACTAGATATGAATACATCGGGGCTTATAATTATTGCTAAAAATCAATTTGCACACATGCAGCTCTCTAAAGAGATGAGAGAAGAGCATTTCCAAAAAAGATATTTAGCTTTAGTTCATGGTAACTTAAAAGAAAGAGAAGGTACCATAAATAAACCCATTTATAGAGAAAGTGATGATGTAATAAAGAGAGTTGTAGACCCTAGAGGGCAGGAAAGTATAACTCACTATAAGGTTTTGGAGAGATATGAAAATGCTGACCTAGTAGAATGTCTTTTAGAAACAGGAAGGACTCATCAGATAAGAGTTCACCTAAGTTATTTAGGAAACCCTATTTATGGAGATTTTCTATATGGGGAAGAGGAAGATGAATTAATACCAAGGCAGGCTCTTCATGCATATGGATTAGATTTTTATAGTCCAAGAACAAGAGAGAAATTAAGTCTAAGAGCAGAAATGCCCGGCGATATGAAAGAACTTATAGAAAAAATTAAAAAATAGAGCATTTGCAAAAAAGCAAATGCTCTATTTTCTCATCTTCTTATTAAATATATTAGGATATTTTGCTTTAAGTTTTTTTCTCTTAATATGATTTTTATATTTAAGAAGGAAAAGAATTCCTAAAAAACTGCCTACTGATAAAATTACAGGAAGTGAATTTTTGTTTAAAATACTTTCCTTTACTGTTGTAGTTACTGGTTTAACTTCTCTATCTTCTCCAGAAGCTAAAGGAAGAGCTATGTAATTTTCGTTGTTTACTTTTACTTCAGAATTTAAAATAACCTCTCCTCTTTTAAAAGAAGTTTTAGATAAATCTTTAGTTTCGCTTTCAATTTTAGAGTTTACATTTTTTTCTTGTCCTTTATCAGTAACGTAATAAACATCTTGAGTAGCTAATAAAGGGATTGTAGTATCCTTATCAACTTCATAACTTGAAACTTCTTGACCTTTAGAATAAAGTTTTACTAAGCTGAAATTATTAAATCCATATTCATATAAATCTTTTGCGTTTAGAAAAAAGGAATTTTTAATATCAGAACGCATAAAAGTAGCTATTAATCTTTGACCGTCCTTTTCAGCTACAGAAGTATAAGAATGTTTAGCGTCTATGGTATAGCCAGTTTTACCAGTAAGAGCATAAGGATAATAATACATACTATTTTTTCTTATAAGACTATTTTTGTTATCCGCCCATTTTTTCTCACCATTTATATTAGATGGAGGAAATTCATAAATAGCCGCTTGAGAAATTTCTAAATAATGAGGTGTTTTAGCAGCTTCTCTAGTAATTAAAGCTAAATCATAAGGAGTAGTTTTATGATTTTCATCATAAAGACCAGATGGATTAGTAAAATGGGAGTTATTAGCTCCTATTTCTTTAGCTTTTTTATTCATCATTTCAGCAAAACCTTCCACTGATCCTCCTACATATTCAGCTAAAGCTACAGCACAGTCATTACCTGAAAGTAGAAGCATGGCATGAAGTAAATCATTTACAGTGAAAACTTCTCCCTCAATCAAACCAAGTCTAGTTCCATCAACTGCTGGAGGATTTTTACCTATAGTTACTTTTGCATTTAAATCAGCATTTTCTAAAACAACTAAAGCAGTCATTACTTTTGTAGTTGATGCTGGAGCTAAAGATTCATTAGGGTTTTTTGAGTACAATAGCTTTCCGGTAGCAGCATCCATTAAAACAGCACCTTCAGAATCAACATTAGGAACTTGAGCGGCTTTTGCAGGATTTCCTAAAAAAATAGTGAAAAAAAACATTAATGCAATAAAATAAACAAATCTTTTCATTTTATCCCCCGTCGGTTAATATCATTTAAAAATAAGTATAACAAATTATTAAACATATTTCTATATTATGTTTAAATTATGTCAATAATCATAAATAAATGAAAGATCTAGTATAAAAGTTGGAGGTCTTATGAGAATTAGAAAAAAAGAAAAGATTATTGGCATAGGAATACTTGTAACTCTATTAGTAGTTATAGGAGGGTTTTATTATTACATAAATAGACCAAAGCCCCTAACTAATGAAGAGATTGAAAATATGTTTGTTGAGGAAAGTACGCAAGATAAAGAGATTAAAACTCAAGAAAAGGTAACTCAGACTGAATCCATAGTTGTAGAAATAAAAGGGGAAGTTAAAAATCCAGAAGTATACACATTGAAAAAAGGAGCTATAATAAAAAACTTAATCGAAGAAGCTGGTGGACTTACTGAAAAAGGAGATACCTCAGCTATTAACCTTGCAAAGGAACTTCAAAACCATGAGTGTATAGTTGTTGGGAATATAGATGATAAAAGCGTTCAAGCTCAAAGTGTATCAGTATCCGGAACAGGTGGACAGAGTACTTCCAAAACAGATGGGAAGATTAACTTAAATTCTGCAACTGAAGCCGAATTAGATACTCTTCCAGGAGTAGGTAAGGTTATGGCAGGAAAGATAATTGAATATAGGGAGAAAAATGGTGGATTTAAAGACATAGAGGAACTTAAAAATATAGATAGGGTTGGAGAAGCTACCTTCGAAAAGCTAAAGGATAAAATAAGTATTTAAAAATAACAAATAATTAATATAAAAAATAGTAGAATATGTATAAATAGTATATTAAAATTATAACTATAATATATAAGGGGGAAGGTTTCATGGATATACTTATTAACGTTGGATTAAGCTTTCTTTTTGGAATAGTTGGAATAGCAATAATGCTTATAGGTTATATACTATTTGATAAAGTTATAAAGGCTGATTTTGATAAAGAATTAGAAAATGGTAACATAGCGGTAGCTATTGTTGTAGCAGGAGTACTTATTGCAATAGGAATAATAGTTTCTCAAGTTATAGCTTAATAAAATCAGCGTATTCTATATAAGAATGCGCTGATTTTATTAAATAAACAATAATATTATCAAGTGTAAACATTTAAATGGTGATAGAAAATTAATAATTATATAAAAATATTAAATAATTCACAAAAAGAGAAAATACCTATTGCATATAGCCTTACTATATATTATAGTTATAAACATAAACTAAATAAAACTTTTTTGTTTCTTATCGTGAGAGGTGGAGGGACTGGCCCTATGAAACCCAGCAACCAACATAAATTCCATTTAATTTATGCATGGTGCTAATTCCTGCAGCTATTTTTTAGCTGATAGATGAGAGGATAGATTTCTAGGGCTGTTATTATCGCGCGGAGTTTATTCTCTAGCGCTTTTTTTATTGCAATCGATGGCTCAAAAGTCGTCGTAGCGATATTTTTCACTTTACCTAGGTATAACAATTTGGAGGAAATAAATGATAGAAATAAAAGGCTTAAGCAAAAGTTTCCATGGAACAGAAGTATTAAAAGATATACACCTTAAAATTCAAGAAGGCGAAATTTATGGGATTATAGGACATTCAGGAGCAGGAAAATCAACTCTCCTAAGATGCATAAATGGACTAGAAACCTATGATTCAGGTAGTTTAGAAGTTATGGGGCAAGAAGTAGCTGAACTATCTCCTAGAGGATTAAGAGAATTCAGAAAAGATTTGGGGATGATATTTCAAGGCTTTAATTTGTTACAAACAAAAACAGTCTTTGATAATGTTGCATTACCTTTAGAAGTATGGGGCTACAATAAGCAAGATATAAAGGAAAAAGTATATAAATTATTAGATTTAGTTGGACTTACAGAAAAAGAAAAAAGTAAGCCAGCAAGTTTAAGCGGTGGTCAAAAGCAAAGAGTAGCAATTGCTAGAGCTTTAGTTTTGGAACCAAAGATACTTTTATGTGATGAAGCAACCTCAGCACTAGATCCTAAAATGACAAAAGATATATTATCTTTATTATTAAAGATAAATAAGGAACTAGGAATAACAATAGTTGTAGTAACACATCAGATGGAAGTTGTTAAAGAAATATGTGAAAAAGTTGCTTTAATTGAAGGTGGGGTAATTAGAGCAGAAGGAAATGCAGAAGAATTATTCTTACGTCCAGGCTTGAGCCTTAAAAAGTTTTTAGGTGATGAGGAAGAAGAAACACTTCCAGAAACAGGAGTAAATATAAGATTATATTTCCCTAAAGATTTAAGTGAGAATTCAATAATAACTGCAATGGCAAGAGAATTAAATATAGACTTCTCAATTGTATGGGGCAAACTTGAAAAGTTTAGAGATGATGTTTTAGGAAGTCTTGTTATAAACATCAAAGAAGAGTATAAAGATATAGCAATAAATTATCTAAAATCTAAAGATATAATCTGGGAGGTGCTATAGGATGTGGAATGATATATTACTTAAAGCTATAAATGAAACGCTAATAATGGTTTTTGTTTCAACATTCTTTGCTGTACTCATAGGATTTATACCAGCGGTAGTATTAATTCTTACTGCACCAGATGGATTAAAGCCAAACAGTATTATATATAAAACTTTAGATGTAATAGTAAATGTCTTAAGAAGTATACCATTCATAATTTTAATGGTAGTAGTTGTTCCTATTACAAAATCAATAGTAGGAACTAGTATAGGAATCAAGGGGGCAATTGTTCCATTAACTATAGCGGCTGCACCTTTTGTAGCTAGAGTATTAGAATCTTCCTTAAGAGAAGTTGATAAGGGAGTAATAGAAGCTGCAAAGTCATTTGGAGCCACAAACTCACAAATAATATTTAAAGTTATGCTAAAAGAGGCCATGCCAAGTATAATTTTAGGAATAACACTAACAATAATAAGTATAGTAGGATACTCAGCAATGGCAGGAGCTGTTGGTGGAGGTGGACTTGGAGCTGCAGCAATCCAATATGGATATAACAGATTCCGAGGAGATGTAATGTTTTATACTGTATTAATTTTAATTGTATTTGTTCAAGGATTACAGTCTTTGGGGAATTATATTTATAAAAAGAAAACAAAATAAAAAATTAGGGGGTTCTTAATATGAAAAGAAAAGGATTATTATCAATATTATTAGTAGGGGCATTAGCATTTAGCTTAACTGCATGCGGAAAAAAAGACGATAAAACTATAAAAATAGGTGTTACACCTATACCACACGAAGAAATAGTTAATGAAATTAAACCATTAGTAGAAGCAAAAGGTTACAAACTTGATGTAGTGGAATTTAATGACTATGTTACACCAAACACTGCATTAAATGAAAAAGAATTAGATGCAAACTTCTTCCAACATGTACCTTACTTAGAGAATATGAATAAAGAAAAAGGATTAGATCTAACTTGGGCAGCAAAAATTCACATTGAACCAATGGGTTTATATTCTAAAAAAGTTGCAAAATTTGATGATATAAAAGATGGAGCAAATATAGCTATACCAAATGATGCTTCTAATGGAGCGAGAGCACTTAAATTATTAGCAGATAACGGATTATTCAAAGTTAAAGATGGAGAATTAATAACTCCAAATGATATAACAGAAAATCCTAAAAATATAAAAATTACTGAATTAGATGCAGCTCAACTTCCAAGAACTCTAGATGACGCGAAAGTAGATGCAGCTGTTATAAATACAAACTATGCATTAGATGCAGGCTTAAATCCAGTAAAAGATGCTCTTGCTATTGAATCAAAAGATTCACCTTATGCTAACATTTTAGCAGTAAGAAAAGGTGATGAAGAAACAGAAAAAATTAAAGTTTTAAAAGAAGCTTTAACATCTCCAGAAGCTAAAAAATTCATAGAAGAGAAATATGATGGAGCAGTAGTTCCAGCATTTTAATAACTAGAAATACAAAAAGCTATCATGAATTTAATTTGTGCACCTTGTTGCTGTAGAGGCTGCTCCTAAAGCCTCATTAAATTCATTATTTATAAAATATAAGACTGAAACTAGGAACCACTTCTACCGCAACCTTACTGCTGTAGAAGTGGTTCTCAGCTTTATTAAATTCATAGCTTAGTATTATTATGTTTAAAAAAGTTAAACACTTTAATACTGTAGAAGCGTTCCACAGCTTCATTAGAGTCATTTTACTTAAATATTATGTTTAATAAAAAGTTAAACACCTTGTTGCTGTAGAGGCTTCTTCTCAAGCCTCATTAGATTCATTAAATACTATGTTTAATAAAAAGTTAAATGTTTAAATGTTTAAATGTTTAAAAAGAAAAACATTTAAAAAGAAAAATGTTTAAAAAGTGTTATTTGAGAGAAGTTAAGGTAATTCTCTATAAAAATGAGCTCTTGATAAGACGTTTAAGATGTTTGAAAAATTTGTGCAGGATATAAAAACGCTAAAGCGGGAATAAAAATAATGTCGAGAGAAATGACATAATATAATTATTAAATAATATTGATTATTAATATCAACTATGATAGAATAAAATCATAGAAATTAAGAAACACGGAGGATTTTAATTATGAAACATGAATTACCAAAACTAAAATATGAATATAACGCGTTAGAGCCATATATAGACGAAACAACAATGACTATACACCATACTAAACATCATGCTACTTATATAAACAATTTAAATGCAGCACTAGAAAAATATCCAGATCTTCAAGAAAAATCAGTTGAGGATTTAGTTAAAGACTTAAATGCTGTACCAGAAGACATAAGAACTGCTGTAAGAAATAATGGTGGAGGTCACTATAATCATTCGCTTTTCTGGCAACTTATGGGGCCTAATAAAGGTGGTAACCCAACAGGAGATTTAGGAAAAGCTATTGATGATAAATTTGGAAGCTTTGATAAATTTAAAGAGGAATTTGGCAAGGCAGCTGCTACAAGATTTGGTAGTGGATGGGCTTGGTTAATTGTAAATAAAAACAATGAATTAGAAGTGGTATCAACAGCTAATCAAGACACTCCAGTAAGTGATGGAGCTAAGCCTGTATTAGCATTAGATGTATGGGAACATGCATATTACTTAAAATATCAAAATAGAAGACCAGATTATGTTGGATCTTGGTGGAGCGTAGTTGATTGGGATTACGCAGCAGAATTATATAAAGATGCAATAAAGTAAAGTTATTTCTTTCCCTTAAAAATGTCCCCTTTTACTACCTAAGTTTTATACTTAGGTAGTTTTTTATTTACATTAAGGTTAACTTTATTTACATAAAAAGCTTTTTATAGTATATTAAAAGAATGTTATGAAGTGGAGGTATAAATATGGACAATAACGAGGGAATTGTTAAGGAAGTTGCTAAAGAAGAAAACAGTAATAAGAAGAATGGTGAAATAGGTTTCTTTGGAAGATTAATAATATCTATAGCAGATCAAACCATAGTGGCATTTTTAGCATTTATATTATTTTTTATAGTTAGTTTAATCTTAAAAGTTATAGGATATGAGATAGTGGTTAAGATAGGAATATATTTCTTCTCATATGTTACTTCAAATATACTATATTACACAATTACAAAAAATAGCTTAGGAAGAACATTAGGAGAAAAAATATTTAATGTTCAATAAACTTACGGAGGAAAATCTAATAGATGAAAAAAGGTAGTGAAATAACCTTAACGATAGAAAAAACTGAATTCCCATCTAAAGGAATTGGATACTTAGAAGGAAAAAAGATATATTCTAAAAATTCTTTTCCAGGGCAAGTGATTAGGGGGAAAGTTACTAAAAAGAAACAAGAGTATGGAGAAATAAAACCTCTAGAGGTTGTTGAGAAGGCATCTTATGAAATTGATGCTAGATGTTCGGTATTTAATATTTGTGGAGGTTGTTCTTCACAAAATCTTAATTATGAAAAGCAGCTAGAACTTAAAAAGGAAGAAGTTAAAGAGTTGTTCCTTGATGCTGAAGTTGACATGGGAGAATTCTTAGGAATAGAAGGAAGTCCAGATCAGTGGAAATACAGAAATAAAATGGAGTTTACCTTTGGTGATGAGGAAAAAGGGGGAGAACTAACCCTTGGAATGCATATAAAAGGAAAACCATTTGGAATTGTAAATGTAGATGTTTGTGAGATAGTTGATGAGGATTTTAGAGAGATTTTAAAAGCAACCGTTGAATATTTTAGAGGAAAAGACCTTCCTTATTATAGAGTAATGAAAAGAGAAGGATATCTAAGACATCTTGTAATAAGAAAAGCTTTTGAAACTGAAGAAATAATGGTTAACTTAGTTACAACAACTCAAATAGATTTTTCTTTAGATGAGTATGTTGAACTTATAAAATCATTAAATTATAAAGGAAAATTAAAATCAGTACTTCATACAGAAAATAACTCCTTCTCTGATGCAGTTATACCTGAAAAAGTTAATTTATTGTATGGAGAAGACCATATAACAGAAAATCTTTTAGGGCTTAAGTTTAAAATATCACCTTTTTCATTTTTCCAAACTAACTCTAAAGGTGCTGAGAAGTTATATTCTCTAGTAAGAGATTTTATGGGAAGTGGAGAAGATAAAGTAGTTTTTGATTTATATTGTGGTACAGGAACTATAGGTCAGATAACAGCTCCTAAAGCTAAAAAGGTTAGAGGAATAGAGCTAATCGAAGAAGCTGTAGTTGCTGCTAATGAGAATGCTAAACTAAATGGACTAGATAACTGTGAGTTTATAGCTGGAGATGTAGCTAAAGTAATAACACAGTTAAAAGATAAACCAGATATAATAATATTAGACCCTCCAAGAAGTGGAGTACATCCTGTTGCACTTAAATATGTAGTGGATTTTAAAGCTAAGGATATCATATATGTAAGTTGTAATCCTAAAACTTTAGTTGATGATTTAAAATATTTAATAGCTTCTGGATATAAAGTTCAAAAGACTTTATGTATGGATATGTTTCCTAACACTCCACATTGTGAAACTATAGTGAAGCTATCTAGGTAAAATCAAGGGTTAAAAGAAATTTAATATATTAAAATGTAGATTTACTACTAATTTGCTACCAATGATTTGAGATTGGTAGCAAATTATTTTTTTGCTACTAAAGATTCAAAGATGTTAACAGTATCGTTTTTCATCTTCTGAGTTACATGAACATAGGTGTCCATAGTAGTAGCTAATTTAGAATGACCTAATCTTTTTTGAACATCTTTCATGTTGGCACCATTCTCCAGTAGTAAAGTAGCATGAGTATGCCTTAAAGCATGAAAATTGAAATCTATACCTAAATCATAATTAACAACTCTACTCAAATATTTAAGTGAGTTTGTGGATATAAGCTCACCATTCTCTTTAGTGCATAATAAATCAATAGCTGAATAAACTCTTTTGCCAAACTTGTACGTGGTTTTAGAGTAGTATTCACCATAACGTAATTTATTCTCTTTTTGCCATACAATATGTTTTTTTAGTATATCTATAAGCGTAGCACCTATCGATATTGTTCTAAAAGAACTATCTGTTTTCGGGGTGTCAAAACACCATTCAAACTCATCATTTAATAAATTCTTTTCTACTTTTAATGTTCTATTAACAAGATCTATGTTATCCCAGGTAAGTGCACATACTTCCGAAGCCCTTAAACCAGAATGAAAAGCTATTTGTACTGGAAGAAAGAAGTTAGATCCTTTAGGGAATCTATCAAGTATTGTGTTAACCTGTTCTATAGTTAATACCTTTATTTTTTCATCTGTCTTATTTAACTTAAATTTAGGCATTGAAACATAATTCATAGGATTTTCTTTTAGATGTCCATATGGGTATACAGCAAGTTTTAAAGAACCAGATAAAACACCATAGAAATTAGTTACTGTGTTCTTTGTATAACCTTCAAGTTTTTTACTGTTTAAGAATTCTTGAAGAGTTGATGGGTCCAAAGAGTTCAATTTATGCTTACCAAACTTAGGAATTATATGAGAATCAACTATCTGTTTGTATTCATTGTATGTTCTATGTTTTAAGTTGACTTTTACATATTGGTCAAGCCAAAAGTTAAAATAATCACTAACACTTATGTTACTTAAAGCTGTAGATCTTCCTGTATTCTCATACTCTGTCATAGCCTTTCTAAGAGCTTTTTCAGCTTCTACCTTAGTTTTGCCACCTACTCGGCATATCTTCTTGTATTTCCCGTCTACCTTACTTGTATTGAAGTAATAGTACCACTTATCAGCACGTTTATATACTCCAGGCATTTATACCACACTCCTTTATTTTTATAAATAAGGGTTAACAAATAAAGAAAACCCTTATTGTAAATTATGGTCTCATCATTATGATAAATACTTTAAAATGTAAATCAATCAAATTTATTAATTGGTTATAATCTACATAAGTTTTATTGTGAATTATTTATATCAGGATGTTTATTAAAAATAATAATAGTTTTTATATATTTAAAATTTAGCATATAGTAATTAATCTCTTTTCTTATATTTTTCAAAAGATTGATAATGATTTAACCTGTTATCAATAATTGTAGTCAGTAAAGACATTAAATCAATAAAACTATCGTCATACACTAATTCTTTTACATCATGATTCAAGAGTTGCTTCACATTATATTTGGAATTTAGCCTTCTTTTATTAATGTGTTCAATAAAAGGGATGATAAATTCTTTTTCTTTTAAAGTTTCCTCCAAAACATAGGAACCAGTAATTGCTTTAAACTCTTCTCCGTGTATATCAATATTATCTGATAAAAATTCTTTAGAAGGTATATTAAGAGCTTCTGCTATAGAGTAGAGCGTATCTATAGACGGTGAACTTTTACCTTGCTCTATCAGTGAAATAAACTGTCCAGTCTTTCCAATTCTTCTTCCTAATTCTCTTTGACTAATGTTAGATTCGATTCTAAAGTCTTTAATTTTATTACCAATTTGCATAATTATATCAACCTCCTAATAATATTATGAACTAACAATTCATACTTGTCAAAAGAAAAAGAAAAATGAATATTGACAAGTATGAATTGTAATTATACAATTAAAGTGACAAGTATGAATTGTCGAAGGCGAGGTGAAGGTTATGATTAAATATAAGATTAAGGCGTTTAGGGTAGGACAAGGTATAAAAGCCAATGAACTATCAAGGCGAATAGGAATAACTAGACAGTATTTAAGGCTCATAGAGAATGGTGAGGCTAAGAATCCATCAAGAACTATTATGAAAAAAATAGCGGATGAGCTTGGGACATCAGTTGAAGAATTATTTTTTTAAATTAGTATCTAGAATTTTATAGAATGTTAAAAATTGTCCTAAAATAATATATAGGGTTTTTTAAAACTTTATTAGAAAACACTCTTTTCGACTATTGACAACGCAGTGAAGCTTTAAAATGGAGCAAATCCATAATCATAAAGAAAGTATCAGATCAATTAAATTCAAGAGTGGGGGATGTTAAAAATGAGTAAAAATGTAAAAGAGGTTACGCAGTTATTATGTACAGTTGAGGAGACTTCTAAGATATTAAAAACTAATACTAACACAATATATAAGCTTATCAGAGAGGGGAGATTGAAAGCATTGAAGCTTGGGAGATTAAAGGTACCTATATTTGAGATAGAGCGATTTTTACATGATAACTTAGGTGAAGATTTATCAGAGTATATTTGCTGAGTAGGTGGGTTATTTGGCATACACTAGCATAGATAACGACTTATTTGATGATGAGTTCTTATGTGGTCAAGAGAAGTTGCTATTAGTAGTTTTAATTAGGTATTGGAATAATGAAAAAGGATATGCGTATCCAAATTATGAGACCTTAATGAGAAAAACCGATATGTCAAAGGCAACTCTAAGAAAACATTTAATGAACTTAGAGAAGAAGAATTATATAGAAATTATAAAACATAGAAGCAAAACTATCGAGAATAACACCTACAAAATTAAGAAATATCTTTGTTTAGAAAATGAACTTTGTATAAATGATGAAAAATTAATAGCTAAGAGCAATCAAGGTACAAAAACTAAACTAAGTCAAGGTTTAAAAACTAAACCTCTCTTAGTTCAAAAACTAAACACTACAAGTACTATATATACAAATACTAATAATATATATATGTCTGTTTTTGATTATTGGAATGAGAAAAACATAAAGAGACATAGGGTTTTAAACAATGATATTAAGAAAGCTATAGATAAGGCATTAAAGATAAAAGTTGAGGATGAATTTATAAAGGAGGCTGATATAAAGAGTGCAATAGATAACTACAAAGAGGTTTTAGATAGTGACTATTTCTTTAACTACAAATGGGGACTAGCTGAATTTCTCACTAGAAAACAAAAGGATAGTAGCGCAAACCAACTTGTATTGTTTTTAGACAATGGAGCTACTTATGAGAATTATAAAAGACAGTGTAAGAAACCACAGGACAAACCACAGGAACAGGCAATATACAAAACAAAAGTAAATAATGAAAAAGTATAGGGGGAATGCTATGTACTTTGATGTTGAACTAGAGAAGAACTTATTAGGGGCTATCTTATTCAGTAATGAGTTAATGGATGAGCTCAGGGTTAAGCCAATACAAATTTATAATAATAAAAACAGAAAATGTCTTGAAGTAATGTGTAGCCTTCATAGTAAAAACAAAGAGATTAATTATGTGACACTTGCAGAAGCTTTAAAGGGTATATGGACCATTACAGAAATTGCTTATCTAACAGACAATGGCTCACTTTATTTAGGATCATTTAACAGTATACAGGATAAAATAATAAGCCTATATGAGAAAACTGCAACCAATAATGCTTTAGTTAAAGGAATTGAAATGTTAAGTGAAGGAAAAGAACCTGTACATGTTTTAACAACGATAAATGATTGTCTTAGCAAAGATATAGATGATAGCACAAGCAGTATAAAACATATAAGTGAGTTTGTAGAAGATGCTTTAGTTACAATAGAAAATGCCTATGCAGGTGGTGGCAAAATAACTGGTATGGAAACTGGATTTAAGCTTTTAGATGATACCTTAAATGGTATAGAGAAAGGAAAGTATATAATAATCGGCGCAAGACCAGGCGTAGGTAAATCCGCGATGGCTCTGGAAATGGCCAAAAGGTTATCAAGAAAAAACACAGTTTTAGTATTCAGTCTTGAGATGCAAGGAGAAGAAAATGCCCAAAGGTTATTAAGTAATGAGGCTAGACTTCCTATGATGAATGTAAAACGTGGGAACTTAATGCCAGAATCATTTTCTAATCTTATTAATAAAGCTGCAGTATTAGAAAAACTTAATCTAAGCGTTGATGAAACAGAAGGGTTAACCATTGAAGAGCTTGAAAGAAGGGCGAGAAGATTTAGAAAATCTAATGGATTAGATGTTATAGTAATTGACTATTTAACACTACTAAATGCAGAAGCTAAATTTAATGGAGTTAGAGAGAAGGTAAATTATATATCTACAAAGATAAGGCAACTGGCGAAATCATTAAATGTAGCAGTAATAGTCTTATCACAGCTTAAAAGAGAAGCAGAAAGTAATTCAAATAATGATACTCCTAAGCCTGTTACAATGGCTGACATAAGGGAGAGTGGCAATATAGAACAGGATGCACACGTAATTCTATTACTTCAAGAGAAGATATCAGTGGATCCTAGCAATAAGGACAAGTTGTTAGTATATGTGGCTAAGAACAGGGGAGGACAAAAAGGAGAGACAATAGAGTTTAACTATTACAAGAGAACACAAATAATTGATGAAATAAACTAATGGAGGAATGGAAATGAATAGAGAAGATTTAAGAAAAGTTGAGTGGAAAGAAAAAGCGGCTCCTATGTATGGCAATAGTGAAGTATCTAACGAGCATAAACAGATAAATAATACAGGGTATTTTCATATGTGGATTAAGGATAAGATCGTTTATTTAGATGGTGCTGAAGAAATGAGAGTTAACGCCTTAGTAGAAAAAGAAAGTGGTGAAATGGTCTATGTCAATTCTATTGATATAAGATTTTGTGAAACCTGCATATAACGGGTATAGCGTATGAGCAATGAAAAAGAATTAAGGGTTGTAATTCTAAGTGTAAAAGATAAGTATATCAAGTGCAATGATTTAAATTTAAAGAAGCTCATGGGAAAAATTATTGCAGGAGATATAAGTATAAATAATAGAAACATGTAGAACAATAAGAAAAATATATGAAAGAAGGAATGTTTATGCAATTAAGAAAAGAATTTGTTAATGGGGAACACAGAATAGCTGTAACTAGTACAACTTTTGGTATGAATGGTATGACTACTACTACAGGATATGTAGAGTTTACTGAAAAAGATGAGGAAAAAGTAGATGAGCTAATAGCTACATGTAACAATAGAAAAAGTTCTCGAATCGAGAGAAACTTAATTAATTCTTATAATTATGTAAAAGAATGTATTGATAAAAGTGAATGGGTTCAAGAAATGATTAGAAATAATATACCACAAGATCAAATCAATAATAAGATAATGGAAAGATTCGAATATGGTATAGAGCAAATGAATCTAAAGGAGCAAAGTTCTAAACTATATCAAGTTAATTAGCATATATGGGGAGGTTAAAGGCATGAATCTAAGAGATATTAGAGAATCAAAAGGATTTGATCTAGTATATGTTTCAAAAATGACAGGTGTTACTAAAGGGGCTTTAAAGAAATTTGAAGAAGGACAATATGACTTAAAACTAAGTGAGGCTAAAAGCATAGCTAGGTTCTTCAAGATAAATGTATACAGCTTAATTGGCAAAGAAACATCAAGTAATAATAGATTTAATGTCAAATTTGAAAAGAATCTATTAAAGCTTAGGAGAAAAGCCATGATGTTTAGAAATAATGAATTTGCTAACTCAATAGGCATTTCAACAAAGATTTTAGGCGAAATTGAGAATAGAGATTATGACATAAGAATTAGTCTATTATTTAAAATATGTGAGAGTTTAAAACTAGATATAGAAGAAGTACTAATATGTGCTTGATTCAATATATGTATCCAAAAGCAGTAAATTAAGAATTAAAAACTAAAGTGCAATATATGCACATTAGTGATAGAAAAGATTAATAGGCAGTGTAATGCTAAAAATTAGGAGGAAAAGAAGATGACGGATAGACAAAAGCAAGTATTTAAATATAAAAATAAATTTTTTATATTGATGGAACGTGATTATGGATTTGATATTTATGTAGGCGATTTTGATGGGATAATAGTAATATATATTAACGAAAAACTGCCTAAATGGAAGAAGCAAATGTGGACACATAAGGCAATGAAAGCAGTTTTAAAGAGGGATCGTAGATGTGCTTAGCAATAGTGGTTACAGCAAAAGATATAACTAGTCTAGAAGAGAAAATAGCTAGAAATAAAAATGATCAGAAGAAGTTTTTAAAAGATAGTAAAAATAATATAAAAAAATAGAAGCCCATTTCCAAAGGAAATAGACCAAAACTCGCAACTTTAGTTTATCCTTTGGAGATGAAAATGTCAAGGAGGATACTTATGGCAGTAGCTATATTACAAGCATATTTAGATTACTGTAAAGAAAATAATGTTATTCCAAATGTAGTTGAGCTTAATGAATGGAAGAAGAAATATAATCATAGATAGTTAATTGATAATGTAGGAATCTTCTACATTAAGAAGTAAAAGGTCAGGTGTAGTTTTTCCTACACCTGAAGTACACTTATAATTCTCAAATAAGGAGAAAATACAATGGAAAAAATATATACAAAAGGAATAGATGAATCAATTTCATATAAATTAATTTTAGATAAATTTTTAGTACAAGTTATCAAGGAATATAAAAAGAAAATTTATCCAAGGATTCATAGGAAGTTACTTATCAGGGATGTAGTAATAGTAGCTGATAAGTTAACAAGACCTACTATAGGAAGATATAAAGCTATTGAAAGTGAGGAATATGACTATACTCATAAGATTACGGTGAGCACAAGCCTCTTAGATAGCTATTTATATACGCGTTCACGCAAAACATACTACAAGAACATGATAAAACACACTATAGCACATGAAATCTTGCATGCAATTGTTAAAGAAAAATATGAGCGCTTTTTTAAAACCTCATTAAATGATGGTAGTCCTATTTTTCTAAGTTTACTTACGTTTTTTAATGTACCTAGCGGTCATAGAGCTATGGGAAGTTTTATGAGAACTGAGTTATATAAAAAAGTAAAAGAATTTAATAGCTTTGATGAGCTTGATGATTTTATATTCGAAAAGCTAATGGAGTACAAAGATATGTTTAGAGAATTAGAAAAAATAGGAGATGAAAAGAAGGAAATCATTTATTTAAATGACTTTATTTTTTCAAGTGGTGAAGTAACAGGAATAAAGGGATATAGTACTATTACTGGAGAAGACAATGGAGTAAGATGTAAAGCTAGTATATTTGAAATAGGACCATATACTGAGATATCAGATATAAGAAAACTTGTAATTAAAAAAATTAAAGCAAATAGTTTTGAGAATAAGATTATAACAATTGATAAAAAGAGTGCTTTAAAAGTGCAGCATATGGACGTATAGAAAAAGGAGAATAATATGATAAATACTAATAAACATAAACTATATTTAAAAGCTTTTGATAATGCTTTAATAGCTTATGAAGAAGCTTTTAGAGATAATAAGAAAAATCTCAAGGAGATTATAAGGAAAATAATTGTATATGGAGTTAAATCAATAATTACTAAAGAACAAGATGATTCTCAGTCAGAATTGAATTTTATTATGGCAGAAGGAATAACACAATTAATGGGATCTCTAACGCCTGGAGAATTTATTTCACTTTATCCTATTAAAAAAGAATATGACGGAGATAAATCGGGCTTCAAAGATTATTACTATACCAAGGACTATATGGACACTTTAAATGCTGATGAGCCAATAGGACAAGAAATAATTAATCTTTTATGGGAATACCACAATATAGAAATAAAATTATTTAATGTTAAGTTACTTGGATACATGAGTGATGTTAGGGTTCTAAATGGAGGAAGAAGTTTAGAAAAAGAATTTTCAGATGATATGGGATTAAAAACTATTAGGATGTATAAATGTAACAATGGAAAACAATTTATGATTAATGAAAATGGAAGGACAACTAAAATAATAAATAAAAGGCCAAGCTATTTAAAGTTAGTTAAATAAGATTTTATATAAATAGTCTAAAGAGAATTTAGAGTTTTTGTGGATAGTAAAACAAAACTTATCACTAATATTGGAGGAATAAATGGATAAAATTTTGAAAAAAGAAATAGAGAATTCATTATGTAATTATTTTATTAAAGAAAAAGTTATTTACAACTTAAATAAAAAAATAAATTTTCTTCAAGAACAAATTAAGGTCATAGAGAATGAAATAAATGACGATGAAAAAACTTTAGAAAATTACAATTTCAATATAAAACATCCATATATTAAAAATCACACTAAGGAATCAATTATTTCTATAATAGAAAAAAAACAATTAGAAATATCTAATATTGCTGCTCAAATAAATAATACTAAAGAAAAAATAAGAAACATTGAAATAGATTCTGAAAAAATTAAAGTTAATATTGAAGAGCTCAAAGAAATAAATAAGGATTATATGGAACTACTTAGATTGAAGTATGGATTATGTAAATATAGCGAGAAGCAGATAGCTTTTAAACTTCATTCTAGCCAACCAACAATAAATAGAATGAAGGAAATTGCATTAAGTAATATAGCTAAATGGAATCAACTGATGTAAAAATATATATGAATAGAAATTGAATAATAGTTGCATAAATTACAGGAAGTTAATATGTTATAATATAATTAACAGGTGGTATTAGTAAATGTGTCCAGCCTAGAGTTGTAGGTTAACTATACCTAAAACGAGGTGATTTTATTGATAGATAAGGCAAGAGTTAAAGAATTATATGTAAAAGGACATAATGCAGTTGAAATTGCTAGGTTAACTAATAATAAGATAGATGCTGTTAGAAAGTGCATACAAAGAAATTTTGAACATTTAAAATATAGCCATGAAGTAGCACTAACACAAAGAAGAGAAGAAATTAGGGCAGTTAATTACGGATCTAAAAGATATCTTAGCGATAAGGCATTTATATTAAAAAATAGGTCTATTTATAAAACATTGCCTAATGGAGATATTGTCCTTGATAATGAGGTAGCTGGAACAGTTACATGGGATACTCCAAGAAGGTTAGTAAATGAAAATAAGAGTATAGTATAGATTATTCTAGGCGCTCAATTGTGAGCGCCTTTTATATATGTAAGAGAAAAAGAGAGACCGGTTAGGATAGATGATTATATTAAAATTATCCTAAACCAGTCTAGATATAATTGATGAGAACAATCAATCATCGCTTATATCCATAATTTTCACTTAATTTAATATAAAGCTTGTACAATAAAATGTACACTTACATAGATTGTAAGAATATCATATGTTCTTTTCATTTTCAGAGTTAGTATGTTCAGTTTCTTTGGGATTATTATTACTTTTCTCACCACTATCCCTTCTTTCAAATTTGAGTTTAAATGGTGGAATATTAATAGTAAACTCTTCTAAACTCCAATCATCTAACCATGTAAAATGCTTTGACATTTGTAAATCACTCTCCTTTGTAAATAAAAATTTAATATAATTGTATTTTAATAAACTGGATAATATTACTATAGGATGATAGAAATAAGGAGGTAATTAACATGGAGTATATAACCTACATATGTAGAAGCTGTAATAAAGAATTTATATTATTAACTCATGAATTAGAATCTAACATAAGACAAGGGCAGCATATTTTATGTTGTTACTGCGGAGATAAACAGGTGAAGAAAGTTAATGAATCAGACAGTATTAAGGAGTGTATGAGGGAAAGAAGATATATGAGGAATAAACATGGAGCTTTAGTACAAAAATAAGGAAATTTTTATGTGAACATAGAGGAAAAAATGTATTAAGATAGAATTTATAACGTAGAGAGGATGTGGTTAAGTGGAAGAAAAAGATCTACAAGAAATTCTTATGGAAAAACATAATATTATAAAAGAGTTGAGAAAAGGACATGAAGAAGCTATAGAAAGTAAAATTAGAATTTTTAATAAGTACATGGAAAAGTTATTGCCTACTTTTAAATTTATTAGAGAGCGAATGTATTTTTTTGGGCATCCAGCAACTCACTATATTACTAAGATAGGTCCTATAATTGGGCATAACAAAGAAGAAGGTTTATTATTTGCATATGAAGTTGAAAAAGAGAGAATAGTTGTCATTAACACACATGATACTGAAGATGTCAAACCAATAAGTACATATAAATTTTTTAGAGAAAGAAGTTTTAAAGATGTCATTGATGGCTTAACTTATAATGAAAAGTTACTTGATATAATAATTGATGAATTGAATGAAATAAAGAATAAAGATGAAAAAGAAATAGAAAATTACAATATTGATTAATGTAGAGCCTTATTAAAAGGGCTCTTTTTTATACTCAAAATTAAAGAGGTGAGTCTATTGGCAAAATCTAAATGGGAAGATATTAAAGATAAATTAATACTTATTGAAGGTTGGGCACGTGATGGGCTCACTGATGAACAAATAGCTGCTAATTTAGGAATAGGGAAGACAGCATTTTATAAATATAAAAAAGAACATGTGAACTTTGCGAACGCCTTAAAAAAGGGAAAAGAAGTTATTGATTTTGAAGTTGAAAATTCACTTCTTAAAAGAGCTTTAGGTTATAAATATGAAGAAGTTACTAAAGAAAGAATTATTGATGGTGGACAAAGGAGTAGGCATACTGAAGGTAAAGTTGAACTTACAGAACAGGATTGGTTATTTGCGTTAGCATATTTTAATAATCAATGTTGTTATTGTGGAGATAGTACCAATTTAACTAAAGATCATATAGTTCCACTTAAAGCAGGAGGTCAATATACTCGCAATAACATAGTTCCTTGTTGTAAAAGCTGTAATAGCTCTAAACATACTAATGACATGCTAGAGTGGTATGAAAAACAAGAATTTTATAGTCAAGAAAGATTAGATAAAATATATAACTATATTGGCTTTATAAATAGGCTAATGAGTGTTGAGAGTAATGCTTCTACAAGTTTAACAGTAACTAAGATAGTAGAAAAAGAAGTTATTCCAGATGTTACGGCACAAATATTCTGGCTTAAGAATAGAAGACCTGATAAATGGAGAGATAAGCAAGAAATGCAGCATAGTGGAGATATGGGATTAAATATAGTAGTTGACTATGGTGATGATGATGAAGGAAGTTAAAGTTCAATTCAATGCTATTTTTAAAGAGTTCAATAAGTGCAAAAAAAGATATAGACTAGCTAAAGGTTCAGCAGGTTCCGGAAAGTCCGTTAATATAGCTCAAGACTTTATTTTAAAGCTTGTAGATATTAGATATAAAGGAGCTAACCTACTTGTAGTTAGAAAGATTGAATCAAGTAATAAGGATTCAACCTTTGCTGAGTTACAAGCAGCTATTTATAAAATATATGGCGAAAATACTCCTATGTATTGGGATATCAAAGAGAATCCATTAGAAATAACAAGTAGAGTAACTGGAAATAAGATAATATTTCGTGGTATGGCTGATGCAAGACAAAGGGAAAAGGTTAAGTCTATAACATTTAAACAAGGAAAATTAACTTGGATATGGATTGAAGAATCTACCGAACTATTTGAATCTGACATAGATATCTTAGACGATAGACTTAGAGGTGATTTATCATTTAATCCTAATTTATATTATCAAATTACTTTTTCTTTTAATCCAGTATCGGCTTCACATTTTATAAAGGCTAAATATTTTGATATACAGAACCAGGATATATTTACTCATCAAAGCACATACAAAGAGAATAGATTTATTGATGATGCTTATTCAAGACGTATGGAGATGAGAAAAGAAAGAGATCCAGAAGGTTATAGAGTATATGGTTTAGGTGAATGGGGAGAAACTGGTGGATTAATATTAACCAATTATAAGGTTCATGACTTTGACATAAAGCCTAAATTCTTTGATAACATGGTAAACTCTCAAGACTTTGGTTTTAATCATGCTAATTGTATAGGAGAGATTGGATTTAAAGATGGAGATTTATATGTATGTAGGGAAATATACGTATTTGAGAAGGATACTGAAGAAATTATAACACTTGCAAATACTAAGAACTTTAATAAGAGTTTAAGTATGCATTGTGATAGTGCTGAACCAGATAGGATAAAAATGTGGAAGAAAGCAGGATATAGAGCTAGAGGGGTAAAGAAGGAATCCGGAAGTGTTAAAGCGCAAATAGATTATCTAAAACAAAGAACTATACACATACATCCTTCATGTGTAAATACAATAAAAGAAATTCAACAATGGAAATGGAAGAAAGACGAGAAAACCAATACTTATCTAGATGAACCTGTAGAGTTTATGGATGATGCTATGGCAATGCTTAGATATAGTATTGAAGATATAAGAAGAAATAGAAAATGGTTAGTTTAAGGAGGTGGTATAAATGCTGTTAGATATCTTATCAGACAATGAGATTATAGCTGCTAAAGCATTAGAAAAAGCATTAGCTAAAGATAGAATTTCAGATAAGAAAAAGAAAGCCAGGGAAGGGTTAGCTTATTACAAAGGTGAGCATGAAATCCTAAACTATAGGCTTTTTTATTTTGATTCAAATGGAGTACTTAAAGAAGATAAATATAAAAGTAATATTAAGATACAACATCAATTTCATACTGAATTAGTAGATCAAAAGGTCCAGTACTTATTGTCCAATCCCTTGGAGGTAATAACTAAAGATGAAAAGCTTCAGGAATATCTAAAAGAGTATATTAATGAGCAGTTCCAGGAGTTATTACAGGATACTATAGAAGGTGCTGCTAATAAGTCTTATGAATACGTATATGCTTATAAAGATTTTACTGGAAAATTATCATTTCAGATAGCTGATTCATTAGGGATAATACCTATTTATGATGAATCAGATAACTACAGTTTAAAGGCAATAGTTAGATATTATGATATTACTGTATATGATGATAATCTAAAGGAATTAACTATTACTAAAGTTGAAGTATGGACAGATACACATACAACTTACTATATACAAAGAAAAGATAAATCAGGTTATGAACTTGATAAAGGTATACAGATAAATCCTAAACCTCATATAGTTTTAGAAGATGATACGGCTATATATGATGGGGGAGGACTTGGATATATACCTTTCTTTAGGTTAGATAATAATAAGTACCAGAAGACAGATCTAGAACCTATAAAGGCTTTAATAGACGATTATGATTTAATGGCCTGTGGATTATCAAATAATCTTCAAGATTTTCAGGAAGCTATCTATGTTGTTAAAGGATATCCAGGAGATAGTTTAGATGAGCTTACACAAAATCTAAAGACGAAGAAAACAATAGGTGTAGATGGTGATAACGGAGGTCTTGAAGTAAAAACTATAGATATTCCAGTAGAAGCTAGAAAGACTAAATTAGAGCTTGATAAAAACTCTATATATAAGTTTGGTATGGGTTTTGATTCATCTCAAATAGGTGATGGTAATATAACTAACATTGTTATTAAATCCAGGTATGCACTTTTAGATCTTAAGTGTAATAAAGCAGAAACAAGACTAAGAACATTAGTAAGGCAGTTATTAAAGATTATAGTAGATGATATTAATTCTAGATATGGTACAGCTTATAATTATCAAGATATTGAGATCAATATCGTAAGAGAAACTATGGTAAATGAGGATTCTGTAGTAGCTAATGGAAAGGTTGAAGCAGAAACACAAGCAGCATTAATAAACAATGTCTTATTAGCTGGTAATACAATTAGCAACGATACTAAGCTTAAACTTATATGTGAAATACTAGAACTTGATTATGAAGAAGAGAAGAAAGCTTTAGAAGGTCAAGGTCCATATGTTGATATAAATAAGCTTAGTGATGAATTAATAAATAAAGCTAATAATTCCGGTGGTGATGTAGTTGAGTAAGTATTATGATGAACTTTTAGCTCTAGCTGAAAAAGATGAAGAAAAAATAAAGAAGACACTTATTCAAAACTATGTAGAATCCATAGCTGAGATGAAAAAGAAAATAAAAGATTATACTCAAACAACTGAAACCTTAAGTTTTGCTAAACAGATGGAACTTAAAAGATATGATACTTTAATAGAACAAATGAATTCTATATTAAAAGGGTTATATGATAATAACTATGATGCAATAGTAGATTATGATATTACTAATTTTGATAGAGAGTATTTTGGAGTATTTTATCAAGCTGAAAATATAGGTAAAGTAAACCTTCAATTTAGCCTTTTAAACGAAGATTATATAAGACAGGCAATAGAAGCACCAATAGAAGGTTTAAAGCTATCAGAAAGGCTATATGTTAAGAAGTTGAATGATATGAAGTTAAGAGTTAAAGGTGCAGTTACTCAAGGACTAATTAATTCTAGTGGATATCCTTCAATAGCTGAAAATATTTCAAGTATAGGCTGGACAGACTTTAATCATGCCCTTACTATAGCAAGAACTGAAGGTGGAAGAATGAAATCATTAGGTAGACAACAAGGTCAGCAAGAAGCAGTAAATAAAGGTGTAGATTTACAAAAGAAATGGTTATCTACTCTTGATAAAAAGACTAGACACTCACATAAAAAATTAGATGGTCAAATAGTAGCTATAGATGAAGAGTTTGAGATTAATGGACATAAGGCTCCTCAACCTAGATTATTTGGAGTAGCAAGTGAAGATATTAACTGTAGATGTGATACTGTAACAATAGTTGAGGGTATCTCATCACGCTTAAGACGAGATAATATAACAAAGGATACAGTTACTTATAAGAACTATGAGAACTGGTATAAAAACAGAGTAGAGCCGAAAGAAGAACATAAAGGAAAAATTAATAAAATAAAAGGCAATAATTAGAATATATAATAATGAGGTGAAAATGGAGCCTGTCCAATAAATTAGTCTAAATTATTATTAGTTGAATTATCAGGGTTAGATGCAGGTGTTTTTACACCATCAACAATACGTACATGATATTTAGGATAATTACCTAATTCAATTTCCTTTACAAATTGATTGAGGTCCATATCCTTACCAGTATAATTGTCATGAAAGTTAGTATTTCTACCAGTGTTTGATTCATTAGTAACAGATATTCTTTTTCTTGCCAATTTAATCACCTCAAAAGTGACAGGCTCCAAGAATATTTTAACATATAATTACAAATGTTGTCCTAATGAAAAAGCTTTACTATTAAGGCTTTTTTATTATGCTCTTTTTACACGTTTGCAGAGCATAAAGAACAAAGAACTCTTAACAGGGACAGACCTGTATAAAAATGTATTGGAGGAATAGAAAGATGGAATGGTTAAGAAAATTATTAGAAGGCGCAACAATAGCAGATGGAAAATTAGATATAGAAGCTTTAATGACTTCTATAAACACTGAGTTTCCTAAAAATGCGGTACCAAAGGATAAATATAATGACATTAGCGGTGAACTTAAAACAGCTAATGCTACTATCAAGGATCTAAAGAAAAATAACTCGGATAATGAAACACTACAGAATACAATTAAGGAACACGAGACGACAATAGCCACTTTAAAGGCTGACTCAACAAAGAGAGAAAAAGAGTATTCAGTTAAAGGTGCTTTAGAGAAAGCCGGAGCTACTGATATAGAGTATTTACTGTACAAGCTTGGTGGAGTAGATAAACTTGAAGTGGATTCAGAAGGTAAGATAAAAGATTTAGATAATAAAATAAAGGATTTACAAGCTACTAATGCTACATTCTTTAAAACTATAGAAAGTAATGAAAATAAACCTAAGGTAATAGAAAATAAATTACCTGGAGGAGAACAAACAAAATCATTTACTAAAGATGAAGTTGCTAAAATGTCTCCACAAGAGATTAATGCAAATTGGGATGTAATAAAAACAATAGATTTAAGTAAATAAGAGAGGATGATGTTAAATGTCAGTATCAAATTTTATACCAACAATATGGGAAGCTAGATTAGTAGAGAACTATCACAAAACATCTATAGCAGATGTTATCACAACTCCACCAACCAAGATAGAAGGGAACAAGCTTGTATTTAATAATGTAGGTGCTGTAGCTATTAAAGATTATATAGGAGCTGTTGAATGGGATGAATTAGACACCCCTAAAGTAGAAATAAACATGAATCAAAAGAAGTATTGGGCAATAAAGCTCGATGATGTAGATGCGATTCAAGCTGCTGGAGATTTAGTAGATGCTCATACAGCTGAAGCATCAGCAACACTAAATGAGGTTATAGACACTCATGTTTTATCACAAATGGCAACAGGAGCAGGTAAGAAACTTGGTGCTAAAACAGTGAATAAAACTAATGCTTATGATCTAATTGTAGATATGGGAACAGAATTAAATAAGAAAAAAGCACCTAAGATTAATAGATATGTAGTTATTAACTCAGACTATTTAGGACTATTATCAAAGGATGATAGATTTACTAAGCAGCCTATAATACTTCAAAATGGAGTAGTTGAAGGTCAAGTTATAAATGGATTCCAAGTAGTAGTTTCTGAAGAAGTTCCAGTTGCATCAGGAGCAGCGACTATAATAGGCCTTTATAAAGGTGCTACAGGACACGGTAAGCAACTACAAGAGACAGAAGCGTTAAGATTACAAGATGCTTTTGCAGATGGTATGAGAGGACTTTGTGTTCATGGAACTGGGGTTATTAAGGCAGATGGATTGGTAACAGCAGTAGTTACTATAGGAGTTGAAGGAGCATAGAACTAGAGGGAATCTCTAGTTCTTTTTAGGTGGTGGTAATTTGATAATCACTTTAGAGAAAGCTAAACAGTTACTAGGAGTAAATGATACTTCTAAGGACTTTGAGATAGAAGAAAAGCTTAAAGGTTTAGAAATAACAGTAAGAAACTTAACTAACAATAAATTCTTAGATATTAGAGTTAGAAGTCATAGAAAGCTTGCATTTGATTCTGATAGTAAAACTATAGCTGGAGATAACTTTCTTAAATTAGGCTTTAGAGTAGGAGATTCCATAGATATAGATGATTGTTTATTGAACAAAGGTATATTTACTATAGTAGCTGCTGCCGATAACTCTATCACTGTTAATGAGGATATATTAGATGAAGAATATACAAGCCTTATAACTAAGATAGTATACCCTTATGACATTGTACAAGGAGTAATTAAGCTTATTAACTATGACTTCAAGATGTCAGATAAAATAGGAGTAAAACAAGAATCTATATCTAGATATTCAGTTACTTATTATGATTTAAATTCAACTGAGAGCATAGAAGGTTATCCAGCTGCTCTTATGAAGTTTTTAAATAAGTATAAGAAGTTGAGGTGGTCTTAATGGATACTTCTAAATGTCCTGAATACTCAGTTATGGGAGTAATACAAACCGATAATGGAATAGGCGGGTTTGTAGAGACACAAGAAGAATTATCTAAAGTTAAAGGATTTTTAGATCTATTAACAGGAGATGAAAAGACAACTAATAATACTTTTATGGAAGAATCCACTCATATTCTATTAATGAATTATAGAGCTGGGATAAAGGCTAAAGAGAATTGGTTAGTTGATGAAATAGGTAATAGATATGATATTACGCTTGTAGATGATCCTATGAACTTCCACAGGCATTTAGAGATTTACCTAAAGTTTGTAGGTGATAAGATATGACTTTTGTAAATAATTCTAAAGCATGTAAAGAAGCCATAAGAAAAGCTCAAGTTAAATGGTTATATGCGGCAGGTGAGCTATTAGTAAGTACTATAAGACCTTTAATACCAGTAATGACTTCTAATCTTAAAACTTCACTTGATTATGTGGTAGATGAAGATAAGATGACATTAACAGTAGGTGTTGGAGAAGAATATGCTGTATATGTTGAGTTTGGAACTGGTGAATTTGCAGAGAATGGCCAAGGGCGTAAAGGTGGATGGACTTACAAAGATCCTATAACAGGTGAAACAGTATTTACATGGGGGCAGGACCCACAACCGTATATGAGACCAGGTTATAGGAATCAGAAAAAGAATATTGAAGCTTTACTTGCAAAATATTTAAAAGAGCTTGGGACTTCAGCTAAAATAACCATGAAGAAGGTGAAGAAATGATACCTTTTTTACAAGAATTAAATAAAGAATTTAAGAAGGTATGTACTGAAAGTTATTTTGAATATAATACAGCTAAAACAGTAACATACCCATACTTAACATATACCCTTTCTAGTGAAGATTTAGAGCACCAGGAAGGATTTTATATTGATGTAGATATATTTGATAACTGTGGTTCAAACACAGTAAATTTGGAGCAATTAACACAAAATCTTAAGCGGCATTTTAAACGTAATGCTATTCTTACAGATGAGTTATTAATTCAATTTGAATATCAAACAGCTAGGAATATACCTACTATGTCAGAAATGATAAAAAGAAGATCTGTACAGTTATATTGTAAAGTAGATTGGAGGTAATAATATGGTGAAGCAAGCATTGAAAACAAGTGGATATAGCGCTAACACTTCAAAATATTATCTGCTAAATGCAGGAGCTATATTTAAGAATGTTGAATATAATGCGACCAGTGGAAAATATGAGGGTGATCCGATTGGAGCTACTACGGAAGGAGCTAAGCTAAATATAGCTATAAGCTTAAGACAACCAGAAGTTGATGGGGTTCTAACTAAAGTAAAAGGTAATGATGTTATAGAAAACATAGAAGCTACATTAGAATGTACTCTAAAGGAATGGAAAAAAGAAAATATAGCTAATGCTTTATTTGCAGATGTAACAGCAGGTAATGGAACTACAACTCCTACTGGATACAAAATAATCAAAGGAAGAAATGAAATTCTTGATAGTGACTATATAACTAATATAGCCTATGTAGGTAAGATATCAGGAGAAAATGAACCTGTAATAATCTTTCTAAAGAATGCTTTAAACACAGCGGGTCTATCTATAGAAACAGCCGATAAAGGTGAAGCTGGAATACCTTGCAAGTTTGAAGCGAGGGCCGATGCAGATAAACCAGAAGATTATAATAGCATATGGGAAATAGTATACCCAGAAACAACACCTTAAGCTAGGAGAAATCCTAGTTTTTATTTTTAGGAGGAACTTATATGGAAGATGAAAAGCTAGTAATGAGAAAACTTACAGGACAAGATTTATTTCCAATGCTCAAGATTTTGAGTAAGGTCAAAGTAAAAGATATGGTAATGGAGTTTATTAAGAAAAGAGAAGAGTTTATTAAAAATGCTAAAGAGTATACAGAAAAAGAGCAAATGCAAATAGGTATGGAGCTATTTGGAGAAATAATTAACACAACTCTAGCTAATTTAGAACTAGCTAAAGATGATATCAATAAGCTTCTAGCTAACCTATGCAATGTAGAAATATTTGAAATTGAAAAACTTAATATGATCGAATATACAGAATTAATTTTAGGCTTTTTTGAAAAGGATGAATTAGCCGATTTTTTCAAATGTATTTCTTCATCCAAAAAGTTAAGGAATTTAATATAAAGGATTTACTATTTAAAAGATACTCCAATGTTAATGAACTCTTAGGAACTTTTAATGATTTTAAGGACCTTAAGGAGTACTTAGAAGATCTTTTAGATAAATCCATGGATGAAGAAATGTACGAGTACTATATTCATAAATCAATTCTAAGTGATGTTAGTTTCGAAGATTTCAAAAATAGTATTATACAGCAAGTTAAGGCAAGTCAAATGACAGATAAAGAAGTAGATACAATTATGAATGATGCATTCCAATACATTGAACCAAGGAGGTGAGAATAGATATGGCTATGATGGATTTATTTACTATGGCTGGTCAGATTGTTACTAATGCAGATGATGCAAATAAAGATATTGATAGTGTAACAAATAAAGCTGAAGAATCAGAGGGGCGTATGGTAAAAGCATTTAAAGGAATAGGAGCAGCTGTAATAGCTGCCTTTGCAGTAGATAAGATAATCGGATTCGGAAAGACTATGGTTGAAACGAGTGCTAAATTACAGGCATTAGATTCTCAGTTTGACCAAACATTTAAAGATAATCAAGGTCAAGCAATGGAACTTATAAATAAACAAGTTGAGGACCAGGGAATACATGTAGATAGACTTAGAGGGGCATGGAGTTCATTCTATGGTACATTTAAAGGTAATGGAGCAGATGCTAACCAATCTTTAGATTTAACCTCTAAGTACATGACATTAGCAGGTGATGCATCAGCTTATTATGACACTTCACTTGAAGATGTAGTTGGAAGACTTAAATCTATTACTATGGGTAACTTTGAAGCTGGAGATGCTATAGGAATAAATATTAACGCCACTAAAATGGATACTATAGCAAAACAGCAATACAATAAAGCTTGGCAAAATTTAAGTGATACTGAAAAAGAGTATTTACTTATAGATACTGTAGGAAAGATATATGAAAATAATGGAGCTATGGGACAAGGTGCTAGAGAAGCTAATGGTTACGAGAATGTAATGGGAAATTTAAATGCTTCATGGGATAGATTTTTAAAAGTTATAGGATCACCGTTTCTTGGTGGAGCAATTGTAGTTGTACAAGGTATAACAAATGCTGTTACTGGATTAACTGAATCTATACAAGAACATCCTGTATTATTTGGGACAATAGCTGCAGTGGTAGGTGTTTTGACAGCAGGAATAATTACCTACACTATATCAATGAATGCAGCAGCTATATCAACTTTCTTAATGACTACAGCAACTACAGCCTTTGGAGCTGCTATGGCATTTGTGACAAGTCCAATAGGTATAGTTACACTAGTTATGGCTGGACTTATTGCTGCAGGTGTAGCGTTATATCAAAATTGGGATTTTATAAAAGCAAAAGCTACTGAAATATGGGGATCTATAAGTAGTTTTGTATCAGAGAGACTTAATGCTATGGGAATAGATACAACATCTTTTTCAAGTGTTGTTAATAGCGT
This sequence comes from Clostridium sp. YIM B02506, assembly GCF_022324845.1. Taxonomy (NCBI): domain Bacteria; kingdom Bacillati; phylum Bacillota; class Clostridia; order Eubacteriales; family Clostridiaceae; genus Clostridium; species Clostridium sp. YIM B02506. The sequence continues at coordinate 77,384 of NZ_JAKGTG010000003.1, read as the reverse complement.
ATTTAATAAACTTTTCGATATTATGACTACACCATACAGAAAAGCTTATGAGTTTATAATGGGAATTACGGATAAGATAAAGGATTCTATCAATAACTTGTTTGGAACCAATATAAAGCTGCCGCATTTTAAATTAGATGGAGAATTTAGTTTAATGCCGCCTAGAGTTCCTAAGCTAGGAGTAGAATGGTATGCAGATGGTGGAATCATGACTAAGCCTGGTATATTTGGAGTTAATCCAAGCACAGGAAAGCTCATGGCTGGGGGAGAATCTTCTACAGGCGGTGAAGCTATAATGCCTTTAAATAAGCTTCCAGAGATTATGGCAGAAGCTATGAGGAGAGTTGGGTTTGGCAATCAAGTAGTACAAGTTGTACTTCCAGATGGACGTATTTTAGCAGAGCTAGTGGCAGAAAATCAAAATATAATAGATAGATACCAAAGTAGAGATGTAGGAGGAAATTTAGCATGGTAACAAGTGTATTCTTTAATAATAAAGATAGTGTACTAGATTTTGAGTGTTATCTATCTAAAAGACCAGCTATACCCTTAACAATAGAAGATGTAGAAAATATAAAAGTTGAAGGTAGAAGTGGAACTCTAACAAGAAGGCTTGGGACATATCAGGATAAGATTATTAGATGTAATTTTGTGTTATTAAGTAAAAAGGATTTTGCAAGAAAAGTTGATAGTATAGCGGAATGGTTAAATAATATAGAAGACAATTCATTAATATTTAGTTTCGATAGAGATAGAATTTACAAAGTAAAATCTATTGCTATTAGTGATAATATTGAAGAAGAACTAGACTATTATGGAAGTTTTGAAGTAACATTTGTATGTGAACCATTCAAATATCCAATATATGAACCTACAATGATACTAGAAAGTTTTCCAACAACTATATATAACAATGGTTCAATATATACTGACCCATACCTTAAAATCTATGCTAGTGGCAACATAACATTAACCACTAATGATGACACTATAACAATAAATAATGTAAATGAGTATGTAGAATTAGATTCTACATTTTTTTTATGTAAAAAAGGCAGTACGAATATGATGAATAATAAAAATGGTGGATTCCCTCAATTGCAAAAAGGTGAAAATACTATAGGAGTTACTGGTTCAGTTAGCAAAATAGAAATTGATATAAGAACTTGTTACTTGTAGGAAAATAACTAGTTCTTTTTCATTTTTGTAAGAGAGGTGTAGAATGAATAATTTAATTAGTGAAGCAGCTAGCCAAGGATTTGGGTATACACTCTTTGTTTTTCTATTACTATATGTACTAAAGACTACAGGAGATAGGGAAAGAAGATACCAGGATCTCTTAGATAAATTAACAGAAAAGTTCAGTATAATTGAGGATATTAAATCAGATGTAAAAGAAGTAAAAGAACATATTTTTATGAAATAGCTATATGAAGGTTTACAAATGAAAGAATTAAAGTTTTTATTACAAGTGAAAAGGTTAATGGCATTACTACTAACTATAGTATTTTTTATATTAAGCATTAAAGGGAAAGTTACTTTAGTGCAATTTTCAACTGTTTTTAGCTTAGTAATAACATTCTATTTTGGTCAATCTACAGCAAGACAATCAGCTAAACAGTGACAAAGAGATTAATAAATATTCGCTTAAAATGAATTATATACAAAATCTTAAAAATGCCACTATGGCGCTTTGTATTTTTACAATAGAGTACAAAACGCCATAGTGGCGTTTTTTATTTATCAAAGTTAATTCAATATTTTCAAGAGTTAAAAATGGTAAATAAAAAAACTCTCATGGAACCTGATAAATTATTTTTGAATTTTATAGGAATAGAAAGTAATATTTATACACATTATCACATTACATAGAAATAAGATGTTTTTATTGTTATAATTTAATTACAGATTATGTAAAGTTAGATGTTAGGAGAAAAAGATGGATTCTTTATTAACGATTGAAGACCTAGCTAAGAAATGGAACTATTCTAAACAAACAATAATGAGTTTTATTGAAGATGGGAAATTACAGCCTTGCAAAATGCCAGGAAAAAAACTTCAATTTACTTTATCATACATAGAAAGCATAGAGAATAGTGGGTTAGCAGATAAGCTTTCTCCAGTAGAAAGATTAAGATTGGAAAGAAAGATATTAAAACTAGAAGAAGAAAATTCAAATAAAAATAAACAAATAGAAGAATTTAAAAAAAAATTAAAAAGAATAAATGGAGAGCTTAGAATACTAATAGAAGAGATTGAAATTAAGATATAGGAGGGTAAGTAAGAATGAGGATAATAGAGTTAAATCCTGAAAGGAGAAAAATAGCGCAAAAAAAGTTGGCTAGATTTTATGTGAAAAGATATTTAAAAAGCCTAGGGATTAATGAATTAAATAGTAAATATAAAGATGATAAAAAGCCTTAATTACTTATTAAAAGAAGATTATATTTTAAAGAGTATTAATACAAAGCTCCTGTATCAAAAATATACAGGAGCTAAACTTATATTTCACTAGTAAAAATGGAGCACTTGTTGCCCCTTGTTCAGCAAAGAAATTTAGCACTATTATTTATGGAACATTCAATATAATATACGCTTATTAAAAGATTAGTGCTATAACTAGGATTAAATTTTCAAGGTATGGGTTTTATGTTTAATAAGAGATATTTTTTAAGCATTTATTCCATTAAGAAATTATATATACTTATTTGTAAAATCATGGTATATTAAGATGTGATGAAAAATTTTGTGTTTATTATTAGAATATAGGAGTTAGACATGAATATTAAATTTATTGGTACAATTATAAAGCAAGATTACGAAGAAGATTTTATGAAATTAATTGGTGAAAATATACAAAAAAAGGTAAATGAAGAATATGAAAAAACAAATTTGATTTTCAGCTATCTTTATTTAAGCAATAAGATACATGATATACAAATAAAAGAGCAAGATGAAGTATTATCTACTCATATAAGTTTTAAAATTAAGAAAAATGAAGTATATTTAGTCATTAAAAAAAATAGTTATAAAGAAGATAGGGTAGTTGTGTTTGTTAATATAAATATTAAATCTGAAGAGAATGAAAATGATATTTTAGACGAATTTATATATAATGTTAAAGTTATTATAAGTAGAGCAGTATCAAAATACACTGGAAACATATATTGGATTATGGATGAGCAAAATGAAGAAATATCAAAATTTTTATATATAAAAGTTCATAGCTTAGAAAATAAATTTAGAAGTATAATAAATATGTATATGTTAAATAAATATGGTGAAGATTGGTTTAAAAAGAAAATAATTAGAAAGTTTGATGAAAAAACTCAAAAATATAATGGATGGTACAACAAAAATTATGAAAGATTAAATTACATAAAAGGAGAATTGTTTAATTTACAAACAAATGACTTAATAGAAATATTAAAAAGTAGTTATGAAAATGAAGAAACAACAAAGATTATAGAGAATATAAATACTATAAAATCTTTATTAAAAGAAAAGGCAACAAAAGTAATAAAAAAGGAAATTTTAGATGAAGAGAATTTATGGAACAGGTATTTTGTAGATATTTTCAATTCAGATATTGAACAAAAGTGGAAGAAGTTTTCTGAAATGAGAAATACCATTGCACATAATAAAATTATATCTAAAGAATTTTTTAATGATACTGTACTATTAATATCAGAAATAGATGAAATTTTTGATAATACAAATATAATATTAGAAAAAAAGATGAAAACATTAGAAGACGAAAAAATAAATGATTATATTAAAAGACTTGATTTAGAGTCTAATTTAAGTAACATAGACTTTAAAGATTATAATAATGAGAAACAGGTTATAGAAGACATATTTAGTAATGGTGAATTAAATAGTTTATATAGTTTACTAGAAGAAAAAAATAAAAATTTAATCGATGAATATAAAGAACTTATAAAAGCATTAAGAGAAATTAATTTATACTATGAAGAAGAAAAAGTAGAAATAAAACTAAGGACAATAGATGACGAAGAAGAAAAAGAAGAATATCTTAATTCTGTTATAGAAGATTTTTCTGATAAATTGAAAGTAATAAATAACAAAGTAAATTATGAAAATAAAGAAATAATAAGTATACTGCTAAGAAAAAAGAATGACATTAGTGAATTGAATGAAATAGGAGCCTATTTAATGGAATTTATTAATAAGATGATTGATAAAATATATTCATGGATTAACGGTACAACCTATTCTAATGATTTCAAAGATGGCATAAATATATTGGAATTTTATAATATGGATAATGATATTTTTAATCTCAGTATAGAAGGTTGGTTTGTTATTGAATTAGGTTCTGTAGATGAAATATTTTTTGAATATAAAAAAAATCAAGTTAGGATAGATATTGGGAGAATAGATATTTCATTTGGTGATTATAGTATGCATGAAGATGGATATTCATTACCAGAAAAAGAACAATCTATAAAAATACGCATTGATAATATTTATGAAGCAATAGAAAATGATGTAGATGATATAATTTCAGCAATAAGAAAATATATAGATGATATACAAGTTGTATTATGATAGATATTCAATATAAAGAAGCAAATAAAATCTTAATGAAAAATAGAAGGTAAAATTAAAATAATTACTAAAGATATAATTACTAACTTCATAATAAAGTCTATTTTAACGCTACTAATTTATTACTATAGAATATATCTATAAAATTGTATTAGATATGGACAAACGGGATATTTTATATACAAATTTCAATATATTATGTTAATATTTACTTATATAAAATGTTTAAGGGGGATAGTATTTAATGTTTATAGTTTCCATGCTAATGATTTTAGGTGGTGTAGTAGGTATAGTAGTAGGTTTTATTAGAGCTATAATTAAAAGAAGAGTGCGAAAATCAATTTTAATCTTTGTTTTAATAGCTGTAATAGGATTAATAATTTTTGGAATCTCTATACCAAAGACTAAAGATTATCAAGTTATAGTCAATGGTACTGATGTATCTATAAAATATAAAGTTACACTCCCATTAACTGAGGATAATATAATAACAGATTCTTTAAATAAGTTTAGAGATATTATAGAGAAAGAGGATTTAAAAAAATATGAATTAGTAACTTATAATGTATCAGCCGATAATTCAGATAAAAAAGAGGTAGTAGCTATTAATTTAGTTTTTGAGGGCAGCAAATTATATAACGATTTAAATGATAGTCAATTATTAAATGTAGCTCAAAGCATTGGTTCAGATCCTATATTAAGAGATAAAATAGAAGAGTTGAAGAAATAGATAAACATTATGCATCAAGAAGAATTATAAACTAATATAGAAGACTCCTTAATTGGAGTTTTTTTTATATAGAAAATCACATGAAAAATTTAATAATGATATAAATATGTACAGTCGCTAAAGTGTAAAAGTAACTACTTAATAGGATTTATAGCTAGATAATAAAGAATATAGTTTAAGCTATAACCTATAAAAAATGCAATTACAAGGAATGTTAGTTAAATAAAGGAATTTATCTCTTTTTGTAGAATTAACTTATAAAAGGAGATGGTATTTATGGATTTAAGTAAAAAAGAGAGGTTAATACTGTGGAATCAATATGAGATATTAAAAGCCTTGTATCCAGAGAATAAAGACGTGTATGATGTTGAGCAAAAGATAGTTCTTAGTGGATATAAACATAATTACGATGAATTAATCTCAGGAATGTTTGATGAAACGCCAGAAGATGTTTCAAAATTTGTTATTGATGTTTTTTCTATGTTTAGATCTCTTATTGGCTCTTATAAAAATCTAAAAAGAGAAGAGAAAGAAGAGATTAAAAATGAGAAAATATTATTTAAAGGATATGATGGTAATGATGAGTTAGATTACTATGATTATTCAAAGTTCTTCTTAGATGATTTTGATAAATTCGGAGAAATAAAAGCAATGAAGGATTTTGAATATAATTCACATTGTGCTATGGTTGGAAGATACTCTGAGATGTTAAGAAAATGGAAAGAGGTTAGAATCTCCAAATATGATGATTTAACATTAGAGCAAATAAAATATATTACCGAGGAATATTAGTAATTGAGTAATTAAAGAAATTTCATAGAGGAGATTCAATATCTCCTCTATTTTACACATTAACAGAGGTTATAACTGGAGTAATATACTCTCTATTTACATTAATATAACCACCATTTTCAAGTGAATCGATGATGCTATCAATGTCTTCGAATTTAAGTTCTTTAATTAGTAAATCTACAGCCGCTAATTCTTTGTCACTTTTTTCAAAATGATTTTTTATTTGGGCTAATATAAGTGGAGATTTATCGTCTAACATAACAATCACCCACTTTACAATATGTTACTATATTGTGGTATATATGTGAAATATATATGGCAAAAAAGTTGATAAAAATACGTTTAATGATAATTTGATAGTAAAAAGTTGGAGTTTTAATAATAAACCCAATATTTTAAAATGATATTAGTTTGAATTACGTCATTTTACTTTTTTTAGTATTAAAAACTAATGGTTAGAGTAAAGAGAGGAGGGGATAATAATGACAAATTTACTTGATTATAATGATTCAAAAGCAATCATCAATTCTAACAATGGAGCTAATAGAAGTTTCGGAAATATAGAGAAATTAATTGATGTTTCTAAGGTAAAGAAATGCTATGTAAAAAACATATTTAATAAAGTATCTCCGAAAGAAATGTACATGCTTACAGAAGACAAGATTATAATAAGTTCTTTTAACCCATTAAATTTGACTGTATATAGATTACAAGAAATTCAAAACGTGAAAGTCAATTTTCAAGGGCAGTATGAACTTTCATTAAATATAGTACTAAAAGATGGTATAGTAATAGAATTTAATAATGTTAAAGATTCTAATGAAGATTGGCAAAGTGACTATTTTAATTATATTATTGATATAGCTAATTTTTTAATGAATTAAAAATTAATACTTTTTATTAGAACCTAAGTAATATATATTTATTTTAACTTAAGATATTATAATAGAGACACTTGAAAAGGTGTCTTTTTATTTTATATACAATAAAAAAATGTAAGTATATAGCATATATTTGAGAGATATTGTATAATTAGTCAATATGGAGGGGGATTATGTTAGATACAATAAGCAAATCATTGACGATAGTCACTATAGTAGGAACATTTTTAGGATTTTATTTTAAAGCAGCATCGAGCCTTCAAATGGAATATATTAAAACTAAATATAAAAATGTCCCAGGAGAAAGTTCTATTTTTAAAATTATTCTAATGATGAGTGGATATATATTTGTAATTATTTATATTTTTGTAGTTATAGGATTAGGAGTTTATTTTTTTGAAGAAAAGGGGAATGCGCTTTCTGTAGATATAAAAAAATTAACAAGCTATAATGGGATAGTATTTTTATTAATAATTTTAATGTATTTTAATATAATATGGACTACACATTTATTTTTTAAGGTAAGAGAACTTTATTTAAGAAGATTGACAAGTGATAAAGAAGCCATAATACCTAAATCACTGAAAATCATAAATATACTCAATACAATGCTTTCAGCCTTATTTTTTTTAGTACTTTCAATAGATTTATTTTCTAGAATTAATGACAAGTTAAAAGGTGGAACCATAAGTGGAGTAAATGATATTGCACAAATAGTAGCTTTGTGTATTTTCTTCGCATCTATTTTTATTATAGGATTGAGTATAAATGAATTATGTGAGATATTAACAAAGGAAAGTAAATTTCTTCTTAAGATTGGAGAAAATACTATTGAATGTAGTTGTTATTTAGAATATAAAGAATATTATCTCATAATTAAAGATTCTAAAGAAACTTATATTAGAAAAAGTGATGTTAAGCAGATTGAGAAAAACTTAATAGATATTCAGAAAGAAAATGTTAACAAAAAGGCTAATTCGAAAGTTAGAGTATGCTATAAAAGATTCATTTCATTAATTAAAGAGGTAAGTAAAATGAAAGAGAGAAAAGCCAATAAAATAATTTTATTTTTTATAATATTTTGTTTTATTTTCCCAGTAATTCTGTGGATGATATATAAACCTCCATATAGTGATTGGTATACTATATTGGCTAGTTTTATAGGCGGAGTTATAGGAGGAATAACTACATTAATTGCATTACATATATCAACAAGCGAAACTAGAAAAATTCAAAATGAAAATTTAGAACATAGCAATAAAATATTAAAAATTCAAGCATTAAATGAAAAAATTAGTGATTATAATAAATTCTATATATCTATTAATCCACTGATAGAATATCTAAAAAATCTACTAACTACCATACAAATAATATATGAAAATAGATTACCTGCAGCAGAAAGCTCTAAGACAATTTTAGATTTAGGTAAATATATAGATGAAATAAGAACATTTAGCCGATGTATGCATAGTAATAAGAGGGCGATTATTGATGATTTATTTAATGAAAATACTAGGTTGATGGATATGTTGTATAAGATGATTCATAAAAATATTGAATCAAAGGAAAAGTTAGATTTATTGAATGAGATAATAAGATTTTCTAATGATTATCAAATGAAATGGATTGAATTTCAAGTAGAAATAGATATAGAAATCAAGAGTTTTTATAAAGAAAAGTATGATATATATAATTAAAAATTTAGTTATAAGGTATAAAGTTATTTTTATTAATTCTAGATTAATAAAAATAACTTTAAAATATAATAATTAATCAACGATTTAAATAGCTTAATATTAAAGGGAATATATTTATGAGAGTTTTCCATGGAACACCAGAAATAAGATCTAAAGAAATAAACAGAGAGAAGATTATAAAGGCTACAACTAACAAAATAGCAATACATAATAATAGGGGTAGAGATACTGATACAACCAGAGGTTATGTATATTTATCTTCAGACAAAAATGCAGCAGGATTTTTTTCAAAGTCAAGCTTACTAAGGCTTAATAGTAATGAGACAGATTTATTACAAATGGTATGCATATACGAATTAGAAATAGATGAAGATAAATTAGAATGTGATCAGGATCAATGTAAGTTGATGAAAGAGATGAATATTAATAATTGTCCTAACTTAGAAAATTATGATAATTGTCAAGCTCAATATTGTATTAAGTACATAAAGTCTATAAGGGTAAAAGGAGATATTAGCTTAGAAAAAAATCTTATTAAGAAAGATGTTATTAATATAAATACTTTAAGTAATTATAAATATCATTTTGAATTAAAAAAAACGAAGTAGATATAAATACTAACAAGTAAATTATAAATACATATTTTATTAATAAACAGAGCACCTATTTTAATGTAGGTGTTTAATTTTTTTATTAAAAATATGAATTGTTTATAAATCTAAAAATATAGAAAGAAACTGAGTTTAAAAGAGATAAATATAGAAATATAGAGTTAGACTAGGATCATTGTGTTTGACAAAATGAAAATCTCCGTAAAAGAGAGAAAAATAAAGAAAGGTTGTCTTAAAAGTTATCTATAATAGTACTATAGTACTAAATGACATTATGAAATATATTGATATACCGATATAATTAGAATAAGAAAAAGTAAATTTGTTTACCATGTATGAGCTAAAATATTTAACTAGGAGAATATCTATAGTATGAGTTCGGATAGTGTTAATAAATTAAGTTTAGATGAATATAGAATAATATTTAGAAGCATACATGATAGATATATTCAATATTGTAGTGAATGGGAAAAAGTACGAGAGATAGAAATCAATTTAAAAAAGAAATATATATGCGATATTTATGATTCACAAAATCAATTAAATTTAGAATTTCAAAAATATTTATATAGTTTTAAAGAAAATCTAATTAGTCTTCAGGTAATGTGTACCGCGGATATAAATCGTGAGATAAGCCTACACGAAAAAGCAAAATTTATAGGGCGAGTAAAGACAGAGGATTCTATATACAATAAAATATATAGAAAGGCAAATGAATCCAATGGTAAATTCCCTATAAATGGATATATGAATGATTTGTTGGGATTTCGTTTAATAGATCCATACTATAAAGAAAATTATGAAGTATTCAATAAATTATTAAGTGATTTCAAAGATAATGGATATAATTTGAAACTTTTGGATAGAAATAATAATGGATACAAGGCATATCATATATATTTGAAAAAAGACAATAGGACATTTCCGATAGAATTACAGATTTGGGACCAAGAAGATGAAAAAGAGAACATAAGTTTACACAAAGAATATAAACAAAGTTATGTGGATAGCATAATTACAAATTACAATAATTTATAAGAAAGGAGTGTTTTTATGTATCAACATATTATTTTAATGTGTAGTGATTATAGAATGGAAAGAAGAATTGCTTTTCATAAGAGTTACACAGATGTATTAGGAATATTGGAGTTTGAAAAATTAGTTAAATCTGTTAAAGGTGATTTTAGAAATGTAACTTTTAGTTTTCATCATATAATTACAGAAAGTGTTGCAACAGAATCAATAGCGGATTATGATGCATATTTTAAAGATGTTTATTTTTATTCAGATATAGATGCATTTAAAAAAGATGTGGCTCAAAGCATAGAAATAACTCCAGAAGATATAGTAAAAGGTATTTTAGTAAAAAAAGACTTTGATCAGTTACAAATTCAGAAATTATTATATTTTGTTTATTCAGAGTACGCTAAAGAGCATGATGAACCCTTGTTTGAAGAAGCTTTTGAAGCATGGACATATGGGCCAGTTATACCGAGTGTATATGATCAAATAAGTAAGTATAAAAGAAAAAAAATAGTATTTGAAGACAAAGAATTAGAGAAATTGAAACTAAAAATTAAGTTATCGAGGGTTTATGATAGTCAAAGCATATTAGAGTGTATAGATAAGGTAATAGAGCAATATGGGAATAAAACTGGAATGAAAATGGTTGATGAAACTCACGTTGAAGGATCACCATGGTATAGAGTATTTCATGAACAAGGTACTGGGTGCGAAATTCCTTTGGAAATGATAAAAGAATATGTTAAAGGGTAAATATTATAATTAATAAAAACACTTGCTAAGGTAGGTGTTTTTATTTTGCAAAATATAGGGGAATTTGACGAATTATAAATAAAGGATTTTGTTTTAGTTTGTATAAATATAAATACAGAAGGAGGTGTTTATATGTCATTTGAGAGCCACGCTTTAGCAGTAAATATAGAGCATGATTTAAGAAAAGTATTAAATTGTGATAGAAGCGAATTTGGTGGATATGTAGATGCAGATGTAATAGAAAGCAATCTAGTACAGGCATATAGTATAGGCTTAGCGATAAGCTATGCTAATTCTAATCAAATTAAAAGAAAGAAAATTGATGACTTCTTGGAGAAGGTAACTCAGTATCAAGATAAATCCATAGAAGAAATAGGAATATCTGTTGCTGAACAATTAACAGACGAATTTGAAGCTTTATTATAAACAAAAGGAGAACTAATTATGAAAATAAGTATTTCACAAGTACTATCATTAAAAACTTTTAGTAATGGGAGCATTACTATGAGAAAAGAATTTGAATCTAATATTATACCTCATAAGGGTGATATGATAGGAGATCCTGTTTTTAGTAGTCCATATGAATATGAAGTTGCTGATGTTATAATAGATTATGAAAATAACACTTGTTATGTAACATTAGAAATGGTCAATATGGATCATAATAATGTAGAAGTGTTAAAAGAGTGGAAAGAAGTATGTAAACTACATGGTTGGGAAGCTAGTGGATATTTAAAATGATGCAGAAGATATATTCAAATGCTTTTTATAAATGAAAATATAATTATTTACAAATCATTAGTAGCAACACTACCAATTTGCTACTAACGAGTAGACAAACATTATAATTTAGAATAATTAAAGATAATTTAAATTAAGTACAAGTTTCCTTTAGCCCTTGAAATTACAAAGCTGAATTGAGGTGATGTGATTTCAAGGGATTTATTTTAAGCTATTGTTTTGATAAACGCCACACTGTGAGGTGGTAACACATCTTGTGAAGAAGTGAAGCGACTGAAGAAGATGATGTTCCACCCATGCAAGGACTGCTCAAGAATACGAGCGTAAGCGAAGTGTGATTGGTAGCAGTCTACTGCTGAGACTATTGTGAAGTTAGTTAAGAAGTAGATAATAAGCCATGTCTTATATTAAAAGTAAAAATAGTAAAAGATTTTAAAAATCCTCCAAGCCATAAGGTTTGGAGGATTTTTATATGAAAAAATCTCCACATATTTAAGAAAATTATATACTTTTAAAACATATAACTATTAAAAAATAATAATTATTTGATATAGTTTATAATAAGTAAATATGATAAAATTTTAATATAAGATGATGAACTTTTTAGTCAACTAGGTTGGGGGAGGAGAATAATGGAGAGTTCTAAGCCGAAAATATTAATAGTAGAAGAATCAGAAGGTAGTGAATCAGAGGTTTACTTATCAAAGGATTTATATGATGTTAATGAAGCAGATAATTTAGAAAGTATACTTAAATTAAGTAATTTATATTCTCTAGATCTTATTTTATTGGATTTGACTATGGTGAGCTTAAATGGATATGAGCTTTTAGAAGAATTAAAGTTTATAAATCAAGTTAAAGATATACCAGTTATTTTAATAACTGAAAAAAGTGATGAGAATTTACATAAAGGCTTTGAATTAGGAGCTGTAGACTATGTAGTTAAACCTATAAACTCAATCCTTTTAAATGCTAGAATTAAAAATAATATAATTGTAAGACAATCACAAAATTTTCTTAAAGATAAAAATAAGTATCTTGAAATGGAAATAGATAGACGTACTAAAGAGGTTGCTTTAATACAAGAGGTTTCAATTATGGCAATGGCGTCTTTGGCAGAGACTAGGGATAATGAAACTGGACAACACATATTAAGAACAAAGCTTTATGTTAAGGAATTAGCTAATTTACTTAGTAAAGATGAAAAATATAAAAATTATTTAACTAAAGAAACTATAGATCTTATGGTTGCATCTTCTCCATTACATGATATAGGGAAGGTTGGTATTCCAGATGATATTTTGTTAAAAGCGGGACCTCTTACAAAAGAAGAATTTGAGATTATGAAGACTCATACTATGATTGGAAAAGAAGCAATAGTAAGAGCAGAAAGGATATTAAATAAACCAGAAACCTTCTTAAAGTTAGCTAAGGAAATCGCTCACTACCACCATGAAAAATGGAATGGTAGAGGATATCCAGAGGGATTAGCTGGTGAAAACATCCCTATTTCTGCAAGAATTATGGCAGTTGCGGACGTGTATGATGCATTAACAAGTAAGCGTGTGTATAAAGAAGCTTTTTCTCATGATGAATCGGTGGAGATAATTTTAAATGATAGTGGTATACATTTTGATCCAGGAGTAGTAGAGGCCTTTATACAATTAAAGGACAAGTTTAAAGCTATTGGAGAGAGATGTAGAGATTAAAAAATGAGAAAATCCTTCTAGGTCTTAAAGGGCTTAGAAGGATTTTTATAACAATATTGAGAGGAGAATAAAAGTGAAAGTATTATATGGTACAACTAATCCAGCAAAGATTCAATATATGAAGGAAATTCTTAAAGGATTAGATATAGAGATTGTTGGATTAAAGGATGTAGATTTAGACATAGGAAGTGTAGAAGAAGTAGGTAATAGTCCATTAGAAAATGCAAGGATAAAAGCTATCAATTATTCTAAATATGTTGATATGCCTGTATTCTCCTGTGACACAGGATTATATATTAAGGGACTTGAAGTAAATAAACAACCTGGAGTTTATGTTAGGAGAATAGATGGAGAAGAATTAAGTGATGAAGAAATGATAACATATTATAGCCATCTTGCAGAAAGTTTAGGAGGACAAGTTGCTGCTAAATATATGAATGCTATATGTTTAGTGGTAAATGGAAGTAAAATTTATGAGTATGATGGAGAAGATATAACTTCAAGGGAATTTATAATAACTAAAGATCCTCATAATATTAGAACTAAGGGATTTCCTTTAGACTCAATATCTATAGACATGAAAACTAAAAAATATTTTGTTGAATTAGATGAAGAGAATGATGATGAATACATAGAAACTAACACAGATGCATATAGGAGTTTTTTTAGAACATCGTTAAAAATAAAACAAAGTTATTGACAAAATAGACAAAGTGGTCTAAAATTTAATTAAAGGAGAGATTTTATGGTAAAACTTACAAAAGGAGAACAATCTAAAAATAGAATAATAGAGTGTGCTGCAAATCTCTTTATTGTGAAAGGCTATAATGCAACAGGCGTTAATGATATCTTAGAATTAACTAAATTGCCAAAGGGATCTTTTTATTTTCACTTTGCTAGTAAAAAAGCATTAGCTATTGAGGTATCAAAGTATTTTGATGAGAAAATAAATGGATGGGTAGAAAATCTTTCTAAAAAAAAAGATTGGAAGGAATTTATAGAATCTTTACTTAACGAGATGATTAGAGGTGCAGAAGTGGATAAACATTTTGGATGTCCATTTGCCGTACTTGGGTTAGAAATAGCATTTTCTGAACCTGATATATCAGAATATTATTTAGAGGCTATGAAAAAACTTATAGATAATTTCAAGAATATCTTTATATTTTCAGGATTAGATGCATTTAGGGCGGATGATTTAGCCAATAAAGCTTTTTCAATATATGAAGGTTACTTAGTGTATTATAGAATAAGTAAGGATATTGATGTTTTAAAAAAAATGAAGACAGATCTAAAAGAATTGTATTAATTAATAAAGATTATAAAAGTAAAATTTTATAATCTAATTTTTAAAAATAAAAATAGACAAATCAGTCTATTAGCAATTGTTAAAAAAATAACTAAATATTGAGGAGGAGTTTAAAATGAAAGAAGTAGTTATTGTTAGTGCAGTAAGAACAGCTATTGGAGCATATGGAAAAAGTCTTAAGGATGTTCCAGCAGTTGAGTTAGGGGCTAAAGTTATAGAGGAGGCAGTAAGAAGAGCTGGAATAAATCCAGAGGAAGTTAATGAAGTTTTTTTCGGTAACGTACTTCAAGCTGGATTAGGACAAAATCCAGCAAGACAAGCTGCTATAAGAGCAGGTTTGCCTGTAGAAGTTCCAGCATTAACTATAAATAAGGTATGTGGATCAGGACTTAGATCAATAAGTCTAGGGGCTCAAGTAATTAAAGCCGGAGATGCTGAGGTCGTTGTTGTGGGTGGAATGGAAAACATGTCTCAATCGCCATATTTATTAAATAATTCTAGATGGGGATATAGAATGGGTAATGGTGAGTTGATAGATGAGATGTTAAAAGATGGTCTAACTGATGCTTTTAATAATTATCATATGGGTATAACTGCTGAAAATGTAGCCGAACAATGGGATGTAACAAGAGAGGAACAGGATAGATTTTCACTTGAGTCACAATTAAAGGCAGAAAAGGCTATAAAATCTGGAGAATTTAAAGAGGAGATAGTTCCTATAACAATAAAAACTAAAAAAGGTGATATTGTTTTTGATACTGATGAATTCCCAAGATTCGGGAATACTATAGAAGCATTGAACAAATTAAAGCCTATATTTAAAGAAAATGGAACAGTTACAGCAGGAAACGCTTCTGGAATTAATGATGGTGCAGCTGCTTTGGTATTAATGAGTGCTGATAAGGCAAAAGAACTAAATATAAAACCTTTAGCTAAAATTGTTTCTTATGGATCAGCTGGACTAGATCCGTCAATCATGGGATACGGGGCTTTTTATGCAACTAAGATAGCTTTAGAAAAAGCTAATCTAAGAAGTGAAGATATAGATTTAATTGAAGCAAATGAAGCATACGCATCTCAAAGTATAGCTATTTCAAAAGACCTAAACTTCGATAAATCTAAGGTGAATGTAAATGGAGGAGCAATAGCACTAGGACATCCAATAGGTGCATCTGGAGCAAGAATAGTAGTAACTTTATTACATGCTATGAAGAAAAGGGATGCTAAAAGAGGATTAGCTACTTTATGTATAGGTGGGGGAATGGGAACAACATTAATTATAGAAAGTGTATAATTAATAGAAGAAATGTGCATATTAATAACATGCACATTTTATTATTTCAACATAAAAATTTAGCATACAATCATTCAATAAAATTGTCAAAACAATTATACATTAATTATAAGGAATATTAAGTTAAATATACGTTATCTTAAAAAAGAATAGAAAAACAGTTAAATATTAGATAAAATATTAGTAGTTATATTAATAATTTTAAAAAATAACTTGAAATAGGATAATAGTAGTGATATAATCAATATATATTCTTTAAATGGTAAGTAAATAATTGAACAACAATATTTTCGGTAAGTACTTAATTTAAATGTACTATACTATTGAAGAAATTTTATTGCTGAATTTTTACAAATATTTTAAGAAAATAAAATTTTGGAGGTACTCATCAAATGAATGGTACAGTTAAATGGTTTAATAGAGAAAAAGGATTCGGTTTTATAACTGGTGAAGATGGAAAAGATGTATTTGTACATTTTTCTCAAATAAAAATAGATGGTTATAAGACACTTGAAGAAGGTCAAGAAGTTTCTTTTGACGTTGCAGAAGGACAAAAAGGACCACAAGCAGAAAACGTAACTATAGCTAGATAGTTAAATTCAAACCTTTAAGAAATTATTCTTAAAGGTTTTTTTATTGCAATTAATTAGTCTTTTTTACTTTATTAAGGTAAGAGAGACCTTTTTTTTATACATTCATATATTAAATTAAGAGAACTAAATTGATAAAACTAAAATAATAAAAACATTGGAGGAATTAAAATGATTAAAATTAAACATATTTTAGAAACAATATCATTATGTATAGAATTGATGTTTTTTTCAAAAGTAACTTTAAATAAAGATAAAAGTTTATTTGAAGAAGTAGAAAATTGCGGTGTTAAGATAAGATAGAAAATGAAAATGTTAATTTAGGAATTAAAAATATAATTAAATTATTTATAAGAGAAAAAAAGAATAATTAAATGTTAAAATTCATAAAAAATTATGTGTAATGTGTCAAATAAATCCTAAATATGGTATTGTATTTATATCGTACATTTAGGAGATGCTGATATATCTATAAGGCCTCTCTATGAAGGGGAGATTAGGGTGCGGTTATTAAAAACTCGGGGTAAGTTTAAAAATAAATTAACTATTCTATTAGTTTCGGTAGTTATAATGGTTTCAACATTTCTAGGTGTTTTTCAATATATTTTAATTAAAAATACCTTAGAAGATAATTTTGTGCAGAGTAGGAGATTAGTAAGAGAAAGAGTGATGAACATACTGAGTTCATCAGATAAAATGCAATCAATATTGGAAAGTCAGTTAGAAGAACAAGGAAAACCTATATTACAAATGTTAAACGAGGCTTATGTTGACAGAGGAAATGTTGACTTTAATTTAGAAGATTATCTTGATAATAGATCAGATATAGATTTATATATAATAGATGTTAATGATACAGTAATTAGAAGTACTGACAGAAATGATTTAGGGTTAAAGTTTAAACCATGGTCAGATTTTACTTTGTTTTTAGAGAAGGTTAGAGCGGAAAAAAAGTTTGTTTCTTCAAGAGTAAGCTTATCAATAAAAAAGTCTGAAATGAAGAAGTATTGCTATTTACCAAGTGAGGATGGAAAATATATATTTGAGATTGGCTTTTCCATGGAGGAAGAAAATAAAAAATTGGATGGTATGGGACTTGATAACTTTGAAGAAGCTGTTGTTAAGGATAATAAATTTGTAGATAAAATAATTTTATTTGATTATCAGGGAATATCTTATAAAAAAGATAGTGATAACAATAATATTTATGTAGGAGAAAAGAATTTAGCCTACTTTGAAGAATCAATTAAATCTATGAATGTAATAGAGGTTGTAGCAGATTTTAATGGAAGAAAATCTTATTATGATTATGTACCCTATGAAATAGTTGGAGCAAAGGGTGCAAATGAAAGAAATGTTGTTCAAATTGTTTATAATGATGCGGAACTCCAAAAAAGTCTAACTAATAGTAAATTGATTGTAATAGCGGTAGTTATATTAGGAACAATTATGGTGGCGGCATTTGGTTTTGTAAGAGGAAAGAAACTCATACATCCTATAGAACAAATTATAGATAGTGTAAATGAAATTTCTAGAGGTAATTTTAATATTAAGATAAATATAAATTCTGGAGATGAAATGCAGATACTAGGAAATAATTTGGAAAAGATGTCAATAGAAATTAAAAATCTACTAGATGAACAGTATAAAGATAAAGAAAATTTAGAGAAACAGAACTTTGAAATATTATCTCAAAAAGAAGAGATAAATGCATTATATGAAGAAACAACAGCCATGAATGAAGAACTTACTGCTTTGCTTAAGGAAAATGAGAATAGCTATTTTGAAACAGTTAGAGCCTTAGCTAATTCTATTGAAGCAAAAGATTCTTATACAGGTGGACATTGTGAAAGAGTTATGAAGTATTCTTTAGGAATAGCGGATCAATTAGAGCTAAGTGATTATGAAAAAAATAAATTAAGATTTGGTAGTATTTTGCACGATATTGGGAAAATAGGAATACCAGAAAAAATACTTAATTACTCAGGCCACTTTTCAGAAGAAGATTATGAAGTTATGAAAAAGCATCCTGAAATTGGTGCAAATATTTTAAGAGAATTAAGTTTTCTTGATGAAAGTGTAAGAATAGTATATGAACATCATGAAAGAGTTGATGGAAAAGGATATCCTAGAGGATTGAAAGATGAGGAAATTGATATGTTAGCAAAAATAGTTTGTGTAGCTGATGCTTATGATGCAATGACAAGCAGCAGACCTTATAGAAAGCAAGCTATGACAAAAGAAGTTGCTATAGATGAATTAATTAAAAATTCAGGAACTCAGTTTGATAAAACTGTAGTTAATGCATTTGTGGAATATTTAAAGGATGAAAAATCAGATAAATAAAGGTGGCTGTGGCACTAATTACTTAGTGCTACAGCCATTTTTATGTAATTTATTAGTTTGTAGCTCTCTTTCTTCTTTTTGTTAATATATATACACCAAGAGTGGATTTATATGCAAATAATAAGCAATTAATGGTAAAAAATGAATAAATATAATTAAATTTTAAAGCAAACTAACAACATATAATGGCAAAAATGGTCAGTATTATAACGCAGGTCTTTATTTAAGTACTATTTTTATATTTATTTAAATTTATAAATCGGTAGAAAAAATATCATTATAGATTAAATTTTGCAATAAAACTTGCAAGAAAATATATATTTATTAAAAAAACTTGAACAAAACTATCATTTATGATATTCTATGAATAAATATAAAATAGATATGAGACAAAGGAGTCGAATTATCTCTGTGAGGTTTTAGGCTCCTTTTTTAAATATGTATCATAATGTATATATATTTATTGAGGCAGTAATGAATAAGGGGGAGTCATATTTGATTAGTTTAAAGAAAGTAAACAAACACTTCGGTAAACTTCATGTATTGAAAGATATAGATTTAGAAGTTAAATCAGGTGAAAAGTTAGTGGTTATAGGTCCAAGTGGTTCTGGAAAAAGTACTCTTATAAGATGTATGAATTATTTAGAAGAACCTTCTTCAGGAAATGTTATAGTCGATGGGGTAGACTTAACAGTAAAAAAAGCACCTGTTGCAAAAGTTAGACAATCTGTAGCAATGGTGTTTCAAGGATTTAATTTATATCCGCATAAAACGGTTTTAGAAAACTTAACTTTAGCACCTATTAAAATACAAAAGGTACCTAAAGCAGAATCAGAGAAGACAGCTCTTGAGTATCTTGATAGGGTTGGGTTAAAACATAAAGCGAATGCTTATCCTTCACAACTATCAGGTGGACAACAACAAAGGGTAGCAATAGCAAGGGCATTAAATATGCATCCTAAGGTAATACTGTTTGATGAACCAACATCTGCTCTTGATCCAGAAATGATTCAAGAAGTTCTAGATGTTATGGTTGGGTTATCTCATGAGAATATAACCATGGTTGTAGTTACTCATGAAATGGGTTTTGCACGTGAAGTTGCAGACAGAGTTATATTTATGGATGGTGGAGAAATAATTGAGGAAGGAAGTCCTGAACATTTCTTTAAAAATCCAACACATGAAAGAACAAAATTGTTTTTAAGCAAAATATTAAGATAATAATTTTAAAGGGGGATTAAAAAATGAAAAAATTATCAACTATTCTTGTGCTAGCTTTATCAGTAGCACTTGCGGGATGTTCTACTGGAGGAAAAACAACTGGAGATGGAGGCACAAAAGACGAGGTACAAGCTATAAAGGATAAGGGAACTTTGAAAGTTGGGGTAAAGGTTGATGTTCCTAACTTTGGATATAAGGATCCTTCAACTGGGAAAATAGAAGGTTTTGAAATTGATATAGCTAAAGCAGTAGCTAAAAAAATTCTTGGAGATGAAAATAAGGTTGACCTTCAAGCTGTTACGGCTAAAACAAGAGGTCCTTTGCTTGATAGTGGAGAAGCAGATATGATAGCGGCTACTTTTACAATTACTGAAGAAAGAAAACAAAGTTACAACTTCTCTGAACCATACTTTGTAGATGCTGTTGGATTACTTGTTAAAAAGGATTCAGGAATTAAGTCTTTTAAAGACTTAGATGGTAAAAAGATAGGGGTTGCTCAAAGTGCTACTTCAAAAACTGCTCTACAAGCAGAAGCTGATAAACTTGGAATAAAAGTAGAATTCTCAGAATTCGCTAGTTACCCAGAAATAAATACTGCATTAACTTCTGGTAGAGTAGATTGTTTCTCTGTTGATGGATCTATCTTATCTGGATATGTGAATGATAGTACAGAAATATTGCCAGACAAATTTTCACCACAAGATTATGGTATAGCCTCTAAGAAAGATAATACTGCACTTGCAAAAGTTATTGACGATACAATTAAAGAATTAAAATCAAATGGAGAATTAGATAAGTTGAAGACTAAGTGGGGTCTTAAGTAATGACAGGACCATTTGCGTGGTTTAAATGGGAAGCTCTTTTTAAAGATTGGACAATATTTAGAGATGGTTTCCTAACAACATTAACAGTATCTCTCTTAGGGTTAGCTTTAGCTCTGGTATTAGGAGTATTTTTTGGTATATTATCAGCTTCTAAGATTAAAATTTTAGAAGTAATAAGTAGAGTGTATGTAGAATTTATTCAAAATACACCATTAGTAATTCAAGTATTCTTTTTATTTAATGCGTTACCTTTAATAGCTAATATAGTGTTGCCAGTAAAAACAATAGGAATATTGGCAGTAGGAATATATCATGGAGCATATATTGCAGAGGTTGTTAGAGCTGGTATATTATCTATAAATAAAGGTCAGCTAGAGGCTGCTTTTTCTCAAGGATTTAACTATTGGGAAGCTATGAGGTATATAATATTACCTCAAGCTAAAGTGGTTATGTTACCTCCATTAACTAATCAGGCTGTTAACTTAGTTAAAAATACTTCAGTTTTAACTATGATAGCTGGAGGAGATTTAATGTATAGATCTGACTCTTGGGCTAATGAAAAAATGTATTATGGACCTGCTTATGTAATAACAGGATTGTTATATTTAGCAATATGTCTACCTTTAGCGACTTTAGCAAGAAAGCTTGAGTCGGCTGATTATAATAATGTTCAACATGTAGTAGAGGATGAACCAGAACTAAGTTATAAGAGGGAGGCGACAGCATGATAAAAGAAGTGTTAAATCCTGTTAATATTAAGTTTTTACTACAAGGTTTTTCGTTAACTCTCTATATATCTGTAATATCAATACTTTTAAGCATAGTTTTTGGAACTATTTTAGGTGTTTTAAGAAGTTCAAGTAAGGGTATATTAGGAAAGTTATCTTCAATATATATTGAAGTGGTTAGAAATACCCCTCTTCTTTTATGGATATTTTTTATAAGGTTTGTATTTAGAATGCCAGCTGTAAATGCAGGAATACTAGCATTTACAATCTTTACTACAGCTATAATAGGTGAGGTGGTAAGAGGAGGGTTAAGTTCAGTTAAAAAAGGTCAGTGGGAAGCTGCCCAGTCTCAAGGATTTAACACCTTTCAGACCTTAAGATATGTAATACTTCCGCAGGCTTTTAAAAATATGATACCAGCAATACTTTCTCAGTTTGTAACGGTAATAAAGGATACATCATTTTTATGGGCTGTAGGCGTTGAGGAGATAACAGGTAAAAGTATGATTTTAATGGGAGCTTATGCTACACCTACACAAGTATTTACATTATATACAACAGTGGCTTTAATATACTTTGTGGTTAATTATTTTATATCAATTGTGTTTAGAGCGCAACATGCTAGATTATCATTGCAAGGATAGTGTATTTAGTATAAAAAGAGTGATTATTAATTTATATAAATTAATAATCACTCTTTTTCTTGACATTTTATTCTAGTTTAAATATAATTTAAATTAACAAAACGTGATAAAAGATAACATCACGTAACATTAATAAGTTAATTATAAGCACGGAGTTGTGTTATGTTATTTTTCATATACAACAAGGTGCTTTTTTTGTTTGTAATTAGCTAAAGCTATTTATATATAAATTAAAGGGGGCTATAAAATGAAAAACAAAAAAATTATTACTACTACAATTTTAGTACTAGCTATGCTTTTTTCAGTAATAGGGTGCAGTAAAAAAGATGATTCAGCATCTAAAGAGCAGGCAAATGAACCAGAAGTAACAATTACAGTATCCGCAGCAGCAAGTTTAAAGGATGCTATGACAGAATTACAGACACTATATAAAAAAGAAAAATCTAATGTAACTATTACATATAATTTTGGTTCATCAGGTTCATTACAACAACAGATTGAACAAGGTGCGCCAGCAGATATATTTATGTCAGCTGCTCAAAAACAAATGACTGCACTAACAGAAAAAGACTTAATACTCAAAGATAGTAAAAAAGATTTATTAGAAAATAAGGTTGTACTTATAACGGCTAAAGATAATACTAATATTAAGGATTTTAGTGATTTAACTAGTGACAGTGTTAAAAAGGTTGCACTAGGAGAAACAAAAAGTGTTCCAGTAGGGCAATATTCAGAAGAAGCTTTAAAAAAGCTTGGGATATTTGATAAAATCCAAGGTAAAACAGTTTATGCTAAGGATGTAAAAGAAGTTCTTGCTTGGGTAGAAACAGGTAATGCTGACGTCGGAATGGTATATGCTACAGATGCTAAAGTATCTGATAAAGTTAAGGTAGTTAAGGAAGCGGAAGAAGGAAGTTATACTAAGGCTATTTATCCGGTAGCAGTTTTGAAAGATAGTAAAAATCTTGATGCAGCAAAAGCTTTTGTGGATTTTATATCTAGCGATTCAGGAAAAGCTATATTCGAAAAATATGGATTTAGTGCTTTGAAGTAATTAATGATTTAAGGTGGTGTAATAGTGACTATGGATTTAACACCTATATGGATTTCTTTAAAAACAGCATTTGTTTCTACTATAATAACATTTTTTATAGGAATTTTAATTGCGCAGCTTATGAATAAATATCAAGGTAGGCTTAAAGGTTTATTTGATTCAATACTAACATTGCCATTAGTATTACCACCTACAGTAGTTGGATTTTTTCTATTACTTATATTCGGGAAAAACGGACCATTTAAAACAATACTTGAAAAATTAGATACTCAGATTATTTTCTCATGGTCTGCAACTGTTTTAGCAGCTGTAGTTGTAACTTTTCCACTTATGTATAGAACAGCAAGAGGAGCTTTTGAACAAATAGATTCAAATGTTTCTAATGCAGCAAGAACTCTTGGTGCATCTGAATGGACTATATTTTGGAAAGTCACAGTTCCACTTGCTTGGCCAGGAATAGCAGCAGGTACTATACTTTCCTTCACTAGAGCTTTAGGAGAATTTGGAGCAACATTAATGATTGCTGGTAATATACCAGGGAAAACTCAAACTATACCCGTTGCTATATTTTTTGCAGCAGAAGGTGGAGAGATGGACAAAGCTTTGATGTGGGTATTACTTATAGTAGGAATATCTTTTACGGTAATAATTTTAATGAATTATTGGTCTGAGTATCAAAGTAAATACCTGTCTAAGAAAAGAGGGAAAAATTATGGCGTTATTAGTTGACATAGAAAAGATCCTTCAAGGGTTTACTTTAAAAGTTAAGTTAAATATAGGTAATGAAACACTTGGCTTATTGGGGCAATCAGGATGCGGGAAAAGCATGACCTTAAAATGCATAGCTGGAATTGAAACTCCTACAAAAGGAAAAATAATATTAAATGAAAAAACATTATTTGATTCAGAAAAAGGAATTAATGTACCTATAAAGAATAGGAAAGTGGGTTATTTATTTCAAAACTATGCATTGTTTCCCAATATGACAGTTTTGCAAAACATTCAATTTGGATTAAAAGATTTATCGCAAAAAGAGAGAGAAAAAATAGCTCAAGATAAAATCAATATGTTCCAGCTTAATGGATTAGAAAATAGATATCCATCACAATTATCAGGAGGACAGCAACAGAGAGTAGCTATTGCTAGGGCTTTAGCTGTTGATCCAGAGATTTTGTTATTAGATGAACCATTTTCAGCTTTAGATAATTTTCTAAAAAGTCAGGTTGAAAAAGAATTAATGGATGTGATTAATTCTTATGGAAGAACAGTAATATTTGTGTCTCATAACATGGACGAGGTATATAGGATATGTGATAACATTAAGATTATCTCTAATGGTAGAGAAGAAGCAAGTGGAACTAAAAAAGAAATATTTGAAAGACCTCCAACAGTAATTTCAGCTAGGTTAACTGGGTGTAAAAATTTCTCTAAGGTAAAAATAATATCAGATAATGAAATAGAAGCATTAGATTGGGGATGTAGAATATATACTAAAGAAAAGATAAAGGAAGACATATCCTACATAGGGATAAGGGCTCATCATATAAAGATAGCAGAAAATAATTCTGAAAATAATATATACAGAAGTAAAATTGTAGAATTTAGTGAAACACCCTTTAGTACTACAGTATATTTAGAAATTATAAGGGATGGAAGAAAAAATAAATTTTTACATTGGGAGATATCAAAGGATTTGTGGGAAAAACTTCAGGGAAATACAGAAGAACTTAATATAATAATACCAGATGATAAGGTTATTCTTATGAGAGAAACCTAAAGCAATAAGGATGTTTAACCAATATAAGTTAAACATCCTTATTTTATGTTAGAGAAAATTTTTTGTTATAATCGAAGTCATCAGAATCTTGTTTAGTAGTACCTTCTTTAAACTTATCTAATCCTATTCTAAGAATAAAATCACTAGCCTTTTCACCAAAATTAGCATTAAGTTGATAATAAGTAATAGCTTTTTCAAAAAGACTATATGCTTCGTCTTGAGGTAAATCTATTCCTATAATATCAGCAACCCTTGGATGAAATCCAGAAGAACCACCAACAGTTACTCTAAAGCCTGTAACATCTGCTATTATTCCAAAATCTTTAGAATATACACCACCACAAGCATTTCTACAGCCTGCAATTCCTATTTTTGTTCTGTTTGGCATAGCTGCTCCATGATATTTTTTAGATATTTTCATACCTATACCCATGATATTAGATTTAGACCTTTTGCAAAAAGCAGAAGGACATATCTCAACATTTTTAACGGAATAAATATTTTTTACAGCAGGCTCCATACCGAGTTCAGCCCAAATATAAGGAAGATCTTCTTCCTTAAGATTAGTGATTAAAATTCTTTGACCAGAAGTTAATTTTAAAACTCCCTTATATTTTTTAGCTACCTCACCTATTTTAATTAGATTATCAGGAGTTATAAAGCCTCCTGGAATATGAGGAGTTATACCAAAGGTTCTTACACCATTTCTAACTTTTTGTAAATTACCGTAATAAGCCATAAAAATCCCCCATAAAAAGTTCTTTATGTATATATTTTAATTTAAAATATAGGTTTTGTAAGTATCTTAGGTTACAGAACTTCAACATTGTCTTTATACTCTATATTAGTAACTTCACCAGTTTCACTTATTTTTAGACCTTTGCCATGTTTCATATCATTAACCCAAGTACCCAAGTACTTATCTCCTTCAACATATGACAAAATCCCATATCCGTGACAAGCATCATTTAACCATTCCCCTGTATAACTATCACCATTTTCCCAGTTATATATTCCTTGACCAGACTTAACATCATCTTTCCAACTACCTATATAGCTTTCTCCATCAGGCCAAGTATAGATTCCATATCCATCTTTTAGATCTTTTTTCCAAGAACCTATGTATTTTTCTCCATCAGCCCAAGTTAAAGTTCCTTCACCATCCATTAAATCGTCTTTCCAGAAACCTTCGTATTTACTTCCATTAGAAAATATAAATGTTCCAAAGCCATGTTTTTTACCATCTTTTCGTTCGCCTTTATAAACGCCAGAAGTAACGTGATGACCACCATTGTTTTTAGTAGGTACAAAGTTCAATTTTGATGTATTTAAGTTTTTTATATTAATAGATTTCATGATATCAATCTCCTTGTAATCATTTGTTTTATAATCTATAGTATAGCATATTATTTGTAGATATATAAATGATTATATATTTCAATATTTTATCAGTTATGGTATTATATTTTAGTGAAACAAATAACAAATAAATGGGGGATATATTATGATGAGTTGTTATATTTACTTAACACCGGCAGCATATAATTTGGAAAAACCTGATGTAGAATTAGAAGCTTTTTCAGTTAGAAGAGATGGAGATTATCTTATGATTGAAGATAAGGATGGTTATAGCCATATAGTGAATTTGATAGATGTATTTGCAGTAACATATAAATAGAGGAGTCCTATGATTAATATTAACATGTATGAGGTCTATGAAAATTGGAGAAGTGGATTAGGTAAGTTTAAGTGGAGTTTAGTTTCTACTCCATTTGCATCTTCAAAACATATGGTTAAGAATTTAATTTTGGATGATGATTTAAAAAAGAAAACCATTGATGATATATTGGATGATTTTTCTAAAGATTTAATAGTAAATCAGAAAGAAGATGAGATTATTATTTTTGATTTTGATGGAGGAAGGTCTTTAGATTTAGCTTTTAATTTAAATAAGGAATATATGATTAATCCAATACTCATATTTGCTCATATATTTCATTCAAATGGAATTGTTGGAAGCAAGGATATGCTTAATAAACTGATTAAATACTCTTATGGATTAAAAAATGAAAGTAGTAAGTATGGAATATTTTTAGACTATGATAGATTTAGTGATAGAGAATATAATCCTAGAGAGTATTTTAACAATCAGTACAGGCTCACAGAGGAGGAAATGCCTTACATTGAAGATTTTATCAGGGCTGGAATAGATAAAGTCATAGTGATTTCTAAAGCGCCAATAAAGATAGATATTAAGGAATATATAGATTATATTAAAAGTAGTGAACTTAAACTTGAAGTACACTTAATAGAGTAATTTATATAATGAGGAGAATTAATGGAGAAAAAGTGGAAGAAAAAAGCTATATCACTTACATTGATAACTACTGTAACAGTAGGAGCACCTAGTATTTTTCTTGGGTGTAATGATCCTAAGATTCAAGAGACTATAGGAGAAGATACAGAAGACACTGCATATCACGGAACTGGAGACACACCTTTCATTTTTCCTAAAAACTCAGAAATAGATGAACAAAATAATAATAGCAGTGGGGGTTCTTCTACCCATGTTATAGGGTATAGAAGCACAGGATGGCTTACATGGAAAAATGCATCAACAAATAATGATGATACTAAATATAATTCAACAGATAAGAATTCAAAATCTAAAGGATATTCATCATTTATTAGAGAAAGCTCATCTTCTTAAAAGCCTAGGAAGGATATTATTATGTATAAAGATTATTGGGACAAACTTCTTTTTCACTATAAACTTATTCATTCTAAGAGCTTTAAAAATGTATACTCAGATATTCCTTATTTTATGAAGCCTAAAATCTATGAAGAGTTTATAGAAACTGCTAAACATATAAACAATATAGCACTAAGGGTTCAAAATGGAATCAATTCTGAGTTTAGTGATTTTAAAAAATATATTCCAAAGTTTAACTACATGGAGGAAATAATATCTCTTACAAGAGAACCTATACCTGTTTTTTGGAGTAGATTTGATGGATTTATAAGAGCGGAAAATAAGGATAAGCGTATATTTTATAGTGAATTTAATTATGATAAACCATGTGCTGAGAGAGAATGTATGGTAGCAGAAGAAACGTTAAAACATAATAATGTAAATAACGGCTTCTATAACAAGATAATAGGGAATTTCTATGATATTAAAGATAAGTATTATGGATCTAAAAATATAAATGTTGCATTTTTAGTAGATCCAGCACATTATGAGGAGGCACATTTAGCACTATTATTTCAAGAACAGTTATATAGAGATGATATTAAAATTATTATAACTGGAGCTGAAAATATATATATGGATAATGATGAGACTTTTTGTTTTGATAACAAAATAGATATAATATTAAGGCTTTATCCAACTGAATATTTATATGAGATAAAAGATATACGCAAGTTGCTAACTTTATTTAATGATAATAAGATTTTAATATTAAATGATCCAAGAGTAATAATTTCTCAGTGTAAAAATCTTTACTCATACCTTTGGAAGTTAGTTGATAATAAGGATACTAGATTAAATGAAAAAGAGAGAGAAGTAATAATTAAAACCTTCCCATATACAGAAGAATTAACAAACTTTAATATAGAAAAAGCAATAAAGTACAAAAATGATTTTGTTATAAAACCTATATACGGAAGATATAGCGAAGATGTTTTTATAGGTTCCTTACATAGTGAAATAGAGTGGGAACAGTCAATTGAATATATTAAAAATGAAATGCATATTAAACCTTTTATTCTTCAAGAATTTTGTAACCAAAAAAGAGAATTGAGTTATTATTATGATGGAAATTTTAGAAGAGCAACTAAAGGTTATGGGAATTATGGAGTTTTTTTATCTAATGATGAAGTTATAGGTATGTGTGTTAGATGGAATCCAGATTACTTAACTGTAGACGACTATACTTGGTTTACACCTATAGGAGTAAAAGAGGAAGTTTTTAAAGAGAAAGATACTGATTTATATATAGAAGATATAGAGACAAAGATAGTTATAGATGGAGAGTTTACAGGAATATACTCTCATGATAAACCTTATATAAAAACATCACTTGCAATTTTAGAAGAAGAAAAATTTGATGAATTAAAGTATGCTTCTGAAAAACTTTTAAAGATATTTAAGAAAACTAGAAATCATCTATTAGATAATATAAATTTATATGAGGATATTTTAAGTATTAATGGGCTTGGTCAATTAATGAAAAAAGAATTATCCAGTGAACTTTCTTTTATAGGAAGAATGGACTGGATATTAGACATACACGATAATTGGAAGGTTCTAGAGATTAACGGAGAGACGCCAGCGGGAATATGTGAAGCTGTATATGTGGAAGAGATTATCCTAAAAGAATGCGATATAGATGAGGGCTTTGAAAGAATTAATAAAGACCTAAAGAGGAAGATAATAAGTCAAGGAAAGAGGCTTGTAGAAAGATACGATGTAGATAATCCTACCATTGCCTTTGTAGCTTTAACTTATTATGAAGATTGGGTAAATACAAATGCTCTTTATAGGATTTTTAAAGAAACATCTGATTATAGTTGTATTTATGGAAATATAGAAGACTTAGTAATTGAGGGAGAGAAGGTATATCTCTATGGAACTGAGGTTGATATAATTTTCAGGTATTATCCACTTGACTGGTTTATTAAAGAAGATAATGCTAATTTAAAAAATCTCATAAGCTTAGTTAACGACAAGGTTTTTTTCTTAAATCCTATTAACACTATAATTATGCAATCAAAAAGCTTTTTCTCAATAATATATGCACTTATAGAAAGAGGTTTTTACACAATAGAGGAACTCGGATTTATAAAAAAATATATACCTTTTACTACTTTCGATTTTAATGAATTAAAGTCAAATGAGTTTTTGATTAAGCCCATTTTAGGAAGAGAAGGCAAAAAGATTACGCTTAGTCATGATTTGGAGAAAATTCCTGATGAGGATATAATTTTTCAGGAGAGAGTTTTTCAAAAAGGGAATGAAGATGGAGAATTTGTAGTTATAGGTACATATTTTACTGGAGATGAGTTTGCAGGAGTTTACACAAGAATAGGGGGAGAAGTCACCTCAAAAGATTGTACTTTTATTACTTTAATGAAAGGGATTAAAGACTAGGTATGAGAAGAAAACTGAAAAAATTAAGAAGATTAAACAAACTTAGAAATCATAAAAAGTATAAGTATGACAAGAAACCTATAATAGCAACTAGATCACCAAGTATTAAGAAAATAGTAGGGGCTGGTTTTGTAGCAATAGGTTTATTAGTAATTATAACTATTGTTATAGGAATTGTTACAAGTAAACAAACAATATCTGTTTTTAGTGGAAAAGCGTATCTAAAATATTTAGGCGTAGATTCAAGTTCAAAATATGAAGATAATATACTAGAGACTTATAATCTTGAGGTTTTTGAAGGAGTGGTATTAGGGAGAAGCGAATTAAATGGAGAGAAGAGGTTTATATTTTGTGTAAACAAAGATGGAGTAGTATCTTATGATACTGAAATAACTGAAGTTCAGGGAGAAATAGTACTATCTAGTGAATATTTAAATAATGGAAAAGTTACAGTTTATAATAGGTTTTATGAAAATAACGAAGGAAAAAAGGTTAAGACATATTATTATAAAATCTATTGCGATATTACTCAAGTTAAGGATATGAACATTTGATTTATAGGGGTTAGTAATGAAGATAAATTACTAACCTATTTTAGTGAATTTGGGCTGGGGGAAATAATGAATTATACATATATATTAGAATGTTCAGATGGAAGTTATTATACTGGATGGACAAATGATTTAAATAAGAGAATAGAAAAACATAATGGTGGAACAGGAGCTAAATACACTAAAGGGAGGAGACCTGTTAAGCTAAAATATTATGAGGAGTTTGAAAGTAAACAAGAAGCTATGAAAAGGGAGTATGAAATAAAAAAACTACTACGCAAAGATAAAGACAAACTTATAAAGGATTATAATGGAAGGGAAAATATTTAAAAAAAGTATAAGTATTTTTAGTTTACATTCGATAAATAAATAAGAATAATTATTATTTGTTAATTATACGTAGAATTTTACGGGAGGATAAAGATGAAAAAAATAGGGACAAAAATAGTGTTACTTACAATGTTAATAGCAATAAGTACAGGTATAATAACAGGATTAACATCAGTACTACAAATAAATTCCATAAAGCAAGGATTTCTAAATAGTAAAAAAGAACAGATGTTAAATACATATAATCAAACAATAAAAGAACAAGTTGAAACAGTTATAACAATGTTAGATGGAGTAAATAGTAAATATAAAAAAGGGGAAATAACTTTAGAAGAGGCTAAATCAGAAGGTGCAGCTCTACTAAGAACCATAAGATATGGTAAAGAGGGTTATTTTTGGGCAGATAATGTTGATGGAACTAATGTAGCTATGTTAGGTCAATCTGTAGAAGGAACAAATAGATATGAATCTAAAGATGCAAATGGCACGTATTTCATTAAAGAAATAATTAAAAATGGACAAAATGCTGATGGTGGATATACAGAATATTATTTCCCTAAAGCTGGGGAATCAGAAGCATCTGCAAAAAGAGCATATAGTAAATATTATGAGCCTTTTGGATGGGTTGTAGGAACAGGAAATTATATAGATACAATAGACAATACTATAGCAGAAGAATCAAATATAATTTCTGAAATGATATCAAAGCAAGTTGTTACACTCATAACAATAATAGGAGCAATCATTATTGCGGCAATAGCAATAGGTTGGATTGTAGGAAAGAGAATTTCAAAACCAATATTAAAGGTTACTGAATTAGTTAATAAAACATCTAAGCTTGATTTAGCTTATGATGAGAGTTTTGAAGTTATTAAGAATTATAAAGATGAAACGGGTATTATGGCAGAAGCGGTTATAAACCTAAGAAAAGAAATTAGAGAAATAATAGAAAATTTAAAGGAACATGCAGAAAGTTTGTCTACTAACTCAATAGTTTCTTTAGAGGGAGCTGAAAATACCTCAAATGGTATACAAGCTATTTCAGCAACTATGGAAGAGTTAGCAAAAGGATCAGTTGAACAAGCGAAAAATTATCAGGATATAGTAGATATATTTAACAACTTTACTGATAAGATATCACATGTAGTTAGTGGGGCTGAAGAACTTAAAAACATATCGAAGAATACTAAGGAAGCTAATACTAAAGGAAGAGATAGTTTAGATATATTAGTTAATAAATTTGAAGAGAATAAATTAGCTTTAGAAGATATAGGACAAAATATATATGCGCTTTGGAATCAATCAACATCCATAGGTAGCATAGTTAATAAAATAGGTGAAATCGCAGAACAAACTAATCTTTTAGCTTTAAATGCAGCTATTGAAGCAGCGAGAGCTGGGGAGCAAGGAAGAGGTTTTGCTGTAGTTGCAGATGAAGTTAGGAAGCTCTCAGAAGAAGTAAACAATGAAACTAAAGAAATAGCAGCTGTTATTAAAGAAATTCAGCTTGAGGTAAACAATTCTCAAAAGAGTATGGATAAAGGTAGAGAATTATTAGTGGCAGTAAACTCTGCAGTTAATGATACTACTGAGGTATTTAACTTAATTGAAAATAGTACAGATAACTCATTGGAGAAAATTAATAACCTGTATACGAATATAAATTCAGTGGATAAAGATAAAAATGGAGTAATGGATTCTATTCAATCAGTATCAGCAATAACAGAGGAATCCGCAGCTGGATTGGAAGAAGTGTCGGCTTCTATGCAAGAACAAAATGCTACAACAGAAATTGCAGTAGTATTAGCAGAACAGTTAAAGGCGATTTCTTCAGATTTAGATGAGATAATAAATAAATTTAATATTTAAAAAAGAGGGTATTATGAAGTGGATATTGAAATCATTTCTCATAATACCCTCTTTACATTTGGCTCATTATATGATAATTTAAATATATAGACCTCCCCCTGGGGGTGGGTGTGTGAATAGGAGGGAATTATGAAAGAAAAAGTTTTTAAAATAGAGGGAATGACCTGTGCTGCTTGTTCAAATGCAGTAGAAAGAACTTCAAAAAAGCTTCAAGGAGTTTCAAGTGCATCTGTTAATTTAGCAACAGAGAAATTAACAATTTCCTATGATGAAGGAGTTTTATCAGAGAATAACATTATTAAGGCTGTAGAAAAAGCAGGATTTAAAGCTATAGACTTAGAGTCAGAAGTTAAAGTTGAACTTATAAATAAAACTTTGGATATACAAGGAATGACTTGTAGTGCTTGTGCTAAAGCTGTAGAAAGAGCTGTTAATAAACTAGATGGAGTAAATAGTGGAAATGTTAATTATGCTACAGAAAAGCTTACTATAGAGTATGATATTTCAAAGGTTAGAACTGCTGAAATAGTAGCAGCTATAGAAAAAGCAGGATATAAAGCAATAGAAAAGGAACAAAAAATAGAAGAAAAAGAAGATACTAAGTTAAAAGAATCTAAAGCATTGTGGAAAAGGTTCATAGTTTCTACTGTATTTACAATACCTTTATTGGTTATAGCTATGGGACACATGATGGGACTTATGCTTCCTAATATTATAGAGCCTATGCATAATCCCATGAATTTTGCTATTATTCAATTAATATTGGTTATTCCTGTAGTAGTAGCAGGACAAAAGTTCTTTAAGGTAGGATTCAAATCCTTATATTCAGGACATCCTAATATGGATTCATTGATTGCTATAGGTAGTTTAGCAGCAGTGTTATATGGATTATTTGCTATATATCAAATATCTCAAGGAAACCATGATTATACTATGGATTTATACTTTGAATCTGCGGCTACTATATTAACCCTAATTACTTTAGGAAAATATTTAGAAAGTATAACTAAAGGAAGAACTTCAGAGGCTATAAAGAAGCTTATGGGCCTAGCTCCTAAGACTGCAACCATAATAAAGAATGGGAAAGAGATAGTTATTCCTATAGATGAAGTTATAGTAGGAGATGTAATATTAGTCAAACCAGGCGAAAAACTTCCTGTAGATGGAGAAGTAGTAGAAGGGTTAACTTCTATAGATGAATCTATGCTTACTGGAGAGAGTATTCCGGTTGAAAAGACTATTGGCTCAAAGGTTATAGGAGCATCAATAAATAAAAATGGTTCCATAAAATATAAAGCTACTAAGGTTGGAAAAGATACAGCATTAGCTCAGATTATAAAACTAGTAGAAGATGCTCAAGGGACTAAGGCGCCTATAGCAAAACTTGCAGATATAATATCAGGATACTTCGTACCAGTAGTTATAACTTTAGCTATATTATCAGCGGGAGTATGGTATTTTGTAGGAAAAGGACCTATATTCTCTTTAAGTATATTTATATCAGTTTTAGTAATTGCTTGCCCTTGTGCATTAGGACTTGCAACACCTACAGCAATTATGGTAGGTACAGGTAAAGGTGCAGAGAATGGTGTATTAATTAAAGGTGGAGAAGCACTAGAAACTACTCATAAAATTCAAACTATAGTATTCGATAAAACAGGTACTATAACTGAAGGAAAACCTAAGGTTACAGATATAATAACCAATGGATATGATGAAAATGAATTATTAATATATGCTGCAAGTGCAGAAAAAGGATCAGAACATCCTCTAGGAGAAGCTATAGTAAAAGATGCTGAAGAAAAAAACTTAGAATTTAAAAAGGTAGATAAATTCAAAGCTATTTCAGGAAAAGGTATTGAAGGAACTATAGATGGAAAGAGATTTGTACTAGGAAACTTAAAGTTAATGAATGAAGAGAATATACACCTTGATAGTTTTAGTGAAGCTTCAGATAAATTAGCTAAAGAGGGGAAAACTCCTATGTATGTAGCAGAAGAAGGAAGGCTTATAGGTATTATAGCTGTTGCAGATACATTAAAGGAAAGTTCTAAAAAAGCAGTAGAAACTCTTCATAAAATGGGAATTAAGGTTGCTATGTTAACTGGAGACAATAAAAATACAGCTGAAGCTATAGCGAAACAAGTGGGCATAGATACAGTAATAGCTGAAGTTTTACCAGAAAACAAAGCACAGGAAGTTGAAAGGCTACAAAATCAAGGCTTAAAAGTTGCTATGGTTGGAGATGGAATAAATGATGCACCAGCTTTAGCTAAAGCAGATATAGGAATCGCAATAGGTTCGGGAACTGATGTGGCTATAGAATCAGCAGATATAGTCTTAATGAGAAGTGATCTTATGGATGTACCA
Source organism: Clostridium sp. YIM B02506 (assembly GCF_022324845.1). NCBI lineage: Bacteria > Bacillati > Bacillota > Clostridia > Eubacteriales > Clostridiaceae > Clostridium > Clostridium sp. YIM B02506. The sequence continues at coordinate 41,810 of NZ_JAKGTG010000003.1, read as the reverse complement.
ACTGCTATTCAATTAAGTAAGAAAACCATAAAAAATATAAAAGAAAATTTATTTTGGGCATTTGCCTATAATACTTTGGGAATTCCAGTTGCTATGGGAATATGGTATGCTTTAGGTGGAAGACTATTAAATCCAATGATAGCAGCATTAGCTATGAGTTTTAGTTCAGTATCAGTGTTATTAAATGCTTTAAGACTTAAGGGATTTAAACCTGTTAAATAGTAATATACATTTTTAAGGAGGAATAAATTATGAAAAAAATAACAATAGAAGGAATGTCTTGTGGACATTGTAAAGCAAGAGTAGAAAAGGCACTAAGTGAATTAGATGGAATAACTTCAGCAGTTGTAGATTTAGAAGCTAAAACAGCTACAATAGAGGGAGAAACATCAGATGAAGTTTTAAGAGAAGCTATAGATGATGCAGGATATGATGTTATATCAATAGAATAATCAATTTTTCTAAATGTAGAGATGCTAAACTATTTTAATAGTAGCATCTCTTTTTCTGTATATATTGGAAAATAAAATAATAATAATGTAGAGAATAATAAATGTTTGGAGGGATTTTTATGAACCCACTATGGGCTACAAGTGGAATAGGCATTATTGCCTTAATATTTTCATTCTTAACTGCAAGTTGGATTGGGAAAAAGGAGGTAAAGGATAAAAAATTAAACGAAATTTCATCTTATATTCAGGATGGAGCTATGGCGTTTTTGAAAAAGGAGTATAGATACTTAGCTGTATTTATTGTAGTAGTATTTATAGCTATTTCTATTTTTCTAAACATAAACACAGCTATTTGCTTTTTAACAGGAGCATTATTCTCTATATTAGCAGGTTTTATTGGGATGAAGGTAGCGGTAAAGGCTAATGTCAGAACTACAGAGGGTGCAAAAGAAGGGATAAGTAAGGCTTTATCTTATGCATTTTCTGGAGGTTCAGTAATGGGGTTATCAGTAGTAGGATTAGGTATACTTGGATTAAGTTTATTGCTAATTATATTTAAATTTAATGGAGAGTATGTAACCGGATTTGGACTTGGTGCTTCTTCTATAGCGCTTTTTGCTAGAGTTGGAGGGGGCATATATACAAAAGCTGCAGATGTTGGAGCAGATCTAGTGGGAAAGGTTGAAGCTGGAATTCCAGAGGATGATCCTAGAAATCCAGCTGTAATTGCAGATAACGTTGGTGATAATGTTGGTGATGTTGCTGGGATGGGTGCAGATTTGTTTGAATCTTACGTAGGAGCTATTATTTCAGCTATAACATTGGGTCTAATAATTAATATAACTAAAGGTAATGAAGAGGCACTATATCCTATTGCATTATGTGGCATAGGGGTAATAGCTTGTATAATAGGTTCTATTTCTATAAGATACAGTAAGGGCGATAATCCGCAAAAGATTTTAAATAGGGGAACATATATTGCATCAGCTATAACCATGGTAGCAGCAGCTTTTTTAAGTAAATATTATCTAGATAGTTATAAAGGATTTGTGGCTGTTTTGTCAGGGATTTTAGTAGGAATATTGATAGGTAAAATAACTGAAATTTACACATCTTCAGACTACAGATCAGTTAAAGAAATTGCTAATGAATCAAAAACTGGAGCAGCTACTAATATTATAGCTGGTCTAGCTGTAGGTATGAAATCAACTGTGGTACCTATAATTTTAATATGTATAGGTGTGTTAGTAGCATATTTTTCTATGGGTGGAAATACTACAACATTAAATGGATTGTATGGAATAGCATTGTCAGCAGTAGGAATGTTATCTACAACTGGGATTGTAGTTGCTGTGGATGCCTACGGGCCAATAGCTGACAATGCAGGTGGAATAGCGGAAATGGCAGGAATGGATAAATCAATTAGAGATATAACAGATAAGTTAGATTCAGTAGGGAACACTACAGCTGCAATAGGGAAGGGATTTGCAATAGGTTCGGCAGCACTTACAGCCTTAGCTCTATTTGCTTCTTATGCACAAAGTGTAAAAATAGAAAAAATTGATTTATTAAATCCATTAACCTTGGTGGGGCTTTTAATAGGTGGAATGATCCCATTTTTATTTGGTGCGCTTACGATGGAATCTGTAGGAAAAGCAGCAGTAAAGATGGTTGAAGAAGTTAGAAGACAATTTAGAGAAAAACCAGGGATAATGGAGGGAAAAGATGATCCGGATTACTCTACCTGTGTTGAAATATCGACAGAAGCTGCTTTAAAGGAAATGATAATACCAGGAATATTGGCAATAATCATACCTATAGCTACAGGGTTATTGTTAGGTAAGGATGCTTTAGCTGGACTATTATGTGGAGCTGTTTCCACAGGTGTATTAATGGCAATATTAATGGCTAATGCAGGTGGTGCTTGGGATAATGCTAAAAAATATATAGAGTCAGGAGAACTTGGTGGTAAAGGTAGTGATGCACATAAAGCTGCTGTTACTGGAGATACAGTGGGAGATCCATTTAAAGATACCTCAGGACCATCTATGAATATATTGATAAAATTAATGACTATAGTATCTTTGGTATTTGCACCTTTGATTGCAGAATATGGAGGAGTTTTGTTAAATTTATTTAAATAGACCTTAAGATGGCATGTATTCTTTTATTCCATAGTTTTGTGATATAATGAACTAGTAAATATTTCTTGAATTATAATAATTTATAATGTGAAGAATATAAACAAATCCAAGTATACGGAGGACAATAAATGGGAATAAAAGAAACAATATTAAATTTCATGAAAGAACAGGCTTACAGGCCAATGGATATACAAGAATTAAGCCAAGTTTTTGATATACAAAGAGATGAGTATAAAGCATTTAAAAAATGTATTAAATCTATGGAAAGAGAAGGCTTAATTATTAGGAATAAAAATGATAAGTTAGGCGTTCCAGAAAGAATGGGTTTAATAACTGGTAAACTTCAGGTTCATCAAAAAGGCTTTGGATTCTTAATACCTGATGAAGAAGGCAGACAAGACGTGTTTATTCCAAGTTCGAATATGAACGGGGCCTTAAATGGAGACAGAGTAGTAGCAAAGATTCTTAAAGAAGATGTTGGAGCTAAAAAATGTGAAGGTGAAATAAGAGAAGTAATAGAAAGAGCTAATAGAAGCTTTGTAGGAGTATATGAAGATTCTAAAAATTTTGGATTTGTAGTTCCAGAAGATAAGAGAATTCAAAATGATGTTTTTATATCTAGAAAGGATAGAAATGGAGCCGAAACTGGAGATCTAGTTATAGTTGAAATAGTTAAATGGGCAGATCAAAGAAGAAATCCAGAAGGCGTAGTTACAGAGGTTTTAGGTAAAAAAGGTGAAAAAGGGCTAGATATACTAACGATTATTAAAAAATATGGACTTCCGGAAGAATTTCCAGATAAGGTTCTTAACTTTGTAGAAGGTATAGAAGAAGAAATCTCAGATAAAGATTTAAAAGGAAGAAAAGACCTTAGAAATATAAAAATGGTAACTATTGATGGAGAAGATGCTAAAGATCTAGATGATGCTGTATCCATTGAGAAATTAAAAGATGGAACTTATAAATTAGGAGTCCATATAGCAGACGTTACTCATTATGTTAGAGAAAAAAATCCTTTAGATAAAGAAGCCTTAAAGAGAGCTACATCTGTCTACTTAATAGATAGAGTTATCCCTATGCTTCCTAAAAAGTTATCTAATGGAATATGTTCATTAAATCCTAAAGTTGATAGATTAACATTAAGTTGTAGCATGATAATAAACAAAGACGGTAAGGTTATTGATCATGAAATATATGAGTCAGTAATTAAAACATCTGAAAGAATGACCTACACTGATGTTACTAAAATACTTAAAGATGGAGATAAGGATTTAATAGAAAAATATGAGTATTTATATGAAGACTTTAAGGCTATGGAAGAGCTTTGTCATATCCTTAATAATAAGAGGTTAAAAAGAGGAGCAATTGATTTCGAATTTGAAGAATCTAAAATAATATTAAATGATCAAGGAAAACCAATAGATATAAAACCATACGACAGGGAAATAGCAAATAGAATTATAGAAGAATTTATGCTTGTATGTAATGAAACAGTAGCTGAGCATATGTTCTGGACTAAACTTCCGTTTGTATATAGAATACATGAAGACCCGGATACAGAGAAGTTAGATAAATTCAAAGAGTTCATATATAACCTAGGATATCCAGTAAGATGGACACAAGAAGTTCATCCAAGATTATTACAGGATGTATTAGATGAAGTAAAGGGTAAAAAAGAAGAAACTGTAGTAAGTACATTGTTACTACGCTCTATGATGCAAGCAAGATATTCTCCAGAATGTACAGGACACTTTGGATTAGCAGCTAAATATTATTGCCACTTTACATCACCTATTAGAAGATATCCAGATCTTCAAATTCATAGAATAATAAAAGAACATCTTCATGGAAAAGTTGATGAGGGAAGAAGCACTAAACTTGTTAATATTGTGGATTATGCAGCTAAACAATCATCAGAAATGGAAAGAGTTGCACAAGAAGCAGAAAGAGAAGTAGATGATCTAAAGAAAGCAGAATATATGTTAGATAGAATAGGGGAAGAGTTCGAAGGAATAATATCCTCTGTTACAAGCTTTGGAATATTCATACAATTACCTAATACAATAGAAGGCTTAGTTCATATAAGCGATTTAGATGATGATTATTATATATATGATGAAAATCACTTATGTTTAATAGGAGAAAGAACTAAAAACATATATAGATTGGGTGATGATGTTAAAATTAGGTGTGAAAAGGTAGATATTCCTAACAGAGAAATTTTCTTTAAACTTATTAAAGATGAAGAAAAAACAGAGGAAAATTTTGACGTTAAAGACTTTAATAAGCAGGGTTTAGAGGAATATGTTGACACAAATGAAGAATCAAAAAGTGAAGAGGAAGTTTTTTAGGTAGGCATTAAGCCTACCTTTTTTATGTTAAAAAATCAATTGGAAAATTATATAAAGTTTACATAAATGCAATATAAAGTTTACTTAGATGATGGTAGATTTTACATTCTATATTTATAATTTAGGAGAATTTATAAATAGGTGGAGGGGAATACATGAAAAAAATAATTACTAGCCTTGTAAGTATGGTGTTAATGCTTGGAATATCTTTAAAGGTATATGCGGCTGATACAAATTGGGCAAGTACAGAAAGTGTAAATCTAACAAAATCACAAAATCAGTTTAAGATTGAAGTTTCAGTAGATAATAAAACTCCATATGCTGGTGGAGAGTTTGGTATTCAGTGCGGAGAAGGAGTTAACATTAAGTCAGTTACATATAGTAACAATTCATCTAAAGCTGGCCCAACTTCAGCTAGAGGACTTACATGGTTTAGTTTCTTTTCAGGAAATAATGATTTTTCAGGCGAGGTAAAAGCAGAAGTAACATTAGAATACACTGGAGAAAAAAATACAAGTGTTGTAATTGATAATATTAGCGTCTATACAAAAGATGGAGCTAAGATAGAAACAGAAAAATTTACACCAAGAAAATTAATAAAGGTAAATCGTGAAGGTGCAAATAATCCAGTAGAACAACCTAATCCTCCTGAAAACGGAGAAAATCCAGGGACGAATCCGAATACCCCTAATGAAGGAAATAATGGAGGGGGAAACAATACTGGAGGGAATAATAATACGGGTTCAAATACGGGAAGCAATGGATCAAATTCGCAAGGGAATGTAGCCGCTAATGCAAGCAATCAAAATAAGGATAACAACGAAGATAATAATAGTTCAAAAAATGAAGAAAACACATCAGATGATGAATCTAATAATAACAAAGGTTCAACAAAATGGAATGATACAAAAAATTCAGGAGATAGTAAGGATATTCAAAATGACAAGAATGCGACCTTAAGCCCAGTTATCATTGTTTTACTAATAATAAGTATAGGTGCAAATGGAGTTTTAGGATATCTTATTATAAAAAATAAAAGTAAAAAGGGGAATGAATAATGTTTAGAAACAAAAAAATACTAAGTTTAGTTCTAATGACGGCAATAGCAACGACAATGTTTTCAACAGCTGTAAAGGCTAGCCCGGAAGAAGAAAATGTTAACCAAACAGTTATTATGGCAGCAGATGGTGATTCAGGAGTTAATGAAAATCAGATACCAAAACAAGTGAATGTTCATGTAGGGGATGATGCTTCAACATCAGCCAACTTCACATATACTACAATAGAAGAATCGCCTTCAAAAGTAGTTTTAAACAAGGTTGGAGATTCAAATAAAATAACTTTTGAAGGAACAAGTGGAGTAGGAACTGGGAATAAATATTTTCATGGAATATCTGCAACTGGTTTACAACCTAATACTAAATATGAATATACAGTTGGAGATGGAGTAAATACTTTTAATGGCACCTTTAAAACAGCTCCTGCTAAAGGAAGTAAAGATAGCTTTAAATTTGTTTATTTAGCTGATACACAGGTTTCAAATGGAACTGATGCGAAGGCTTTAGGGGCTAATTTTGAAGAAATAAGCAAAAGAGATGATATTGATTTCGTATATCTTGCTGGAGATCAAACTAATACAGCTACAGACGAGTCTCAATGGCAGCTTTTATTTAATAATTCTGGAATGTCTCCAAATGGTGGACAAAACATGTTTGCAAATAAGTTAGTTACCATAGTTCAAGGTAACCATGATAATAATACTATGAATAGACACATAAATGCACCAGCTCAAGAAGGAAATATAGTCTATTCATTTGATTATGGTCCAGCAAAATTTATAATGTTGAATCTTGAAGCAGCTAGAAGTGATGCAAATGCAAGAGATAAACAACAAGCCTTTTTAAGAGCAAAAGTTGCAGAAGCAAAAGCTTCAGGTCAATGGACAATTGTAGGATTCCATAAGTCACTATATACTGGTGCATCTCATATAACAGATTCTGATATAGTAGATGCTAGAAAGTATTGGTCTCCAATATTTGCAGAACTTGATGTTGATTTAGTTTTACAAGGACATGATCATGTTTATTCAAGAGGATTCGTTACAGCTAATGGGCAAAAAGGTGAAGTAACTAAAAATGCAGATGGATCAGTTCAAGATCCAAGAAATATTCCACTATATATGGTTGGTGGACATGCTGGTGGATTAAAATGGTATTCTAAAAAACCTAATTATACAGTAACTCTAGGAGATCCAGTAGCCCCTAACTATTCTTTCTTAGATGTAAATTCAACTGATGATCAAAGTGATGTTAAGCAAGAACAATGGTCTACAGAAATAGAGGTATCTAATAATAAAATTTCTATAAAAAGTTATGCATTTAAATATAACACAAGTTCAGATACTATAACTACTAATAGATATTTATATGATTCTTTGGATCTAGCAAGAAATGTAGCATCAGCAGGAATTACAGGTTCAGAACTTGGTGTAGCAGATGTTAATCAAGAAGTAAGTTACACAGCATCATTAAAAGATGTTAGAAATACAAATGCATTTAATATGCAAGTAGAATATGATCCAAATGTAATGGAGTTTGTTAAAGCTGAAAGCTTATTAGAAGGAACTATTTTCTCAGATGTTAAAAATGAAAATGGTAAAGTTTCAATAATTGTAGGAACTCAAAATCTTATAACTAATCCAGCTAATACCAATATAGCTAAGTTCACATTCAAGATGAAAGAAACGGCTGAATCAGGAAATACAAATGTGAAATTGACAAAGGCAGATAGTGCACAAGCTGTTATAGAAGATGGTAAAGTTGTAGGAGCGTTTGATACAACTCCAATATATGATTCAGATAAAGTTGACACAACAATATATACTTACACTAAAGCTTCTGATATAAATGGAGATGGTAAAATAACATTAGCTGACTTATCTATAGCTCTTGGGAATTACCAAGGAACAGATAAAAAGTATGATATAGATCTTGATGGAGTAGTAAATGCAAAAGACTTTATCATAATTTCAAGTAAATTAGCATCTTAATAATAAAAACAGTTTTATGAAGAGTAGGGTGGAGTAATATTCCACCCTTAAAATCTTAATTAGAAAATGGAGATAAGTTTATGAAAAAAAAGAATTCAAATTATATATCAGCTGCTTTGTTAGTTATATTTTTTATATTTCTTTATATCTTTAATTCAACGCTTACCTATAATAAACCAGAAGATATTCAAACAGGAATTGTATATGAAAAAGCGAAAGTAATAAAAATAATTTCAGAGGATATGGGGAAAGATCCAGAATTTGATTATATAGTAATTGGGAAACAAAAGTTAGAATTAGAAGTTTTAACAGGGAAGAATAAAGGAAAAGTAGTTACTGCAATGAATTTTGTAGAGCGTGTAGATAATAAACCAGCAAAAGTTGGGACAAAATTCATTGTGTACACTTTTGATGATTTTGCAAGCACGGTTATATCAAATTATAGCAGAGAGAATTCAATGTACGTATTGCTTGGTATATTTCTAGCAATTGTGCTTATTTTTGGAAAATCAAAAGGATTAAAATCAATATTTTCTTTAGGATTTACTCTTGTTTGTGTAATTTATTTGTTTATTCCTATGATACTAAGAGGGGTAGAGCCTATATTAGCTGCTATAATAGTAGTGATATTGTCAACTCTTGTGACCTTATTATCACTTAATGGATGGTGCAGAAAAACAATAATAGCTTGCATAAGCTGTATATTATGTACATTATTTGCTGGAGTTATAGCAACTATCTTTGGTAGAATATCACATATATCAACACTTAACACCACAGAAGCTGAAAATCTATTATTTATAGCAACCAATACATCTTTGAAAATAAAAGATTTATTTTTTGCAGGGATACTTATAGCTTCTGTAGGGGCTATAATGGACACTACTATTTCTATAGCATCCTCTCTTTCAGAACTTAAAGAACTGAATCCAAATATACAAGAAAAACAACTTTTAGTATCTGGTATGAATATAGGTAAAGATATAATGGGTACTATGACAAATACACTTATTTTAGCATTTACAGGAGCAAGTATAAATATATTAATTATGCTTTTTATGTATAACATTCAATACATCCAGCTTATAAATCTAGATATGTTAGTAGTAGAAGTAATTCAAGGTTTGTCAGGAAGTATAGCAGTAGTATTATCTATTCCTGTTACAGCATTACTTTCAGCTAAAATATTAGGAGCTTCTACAGTGAAAGAACTTGAAATTTAGGTAGGCATTAAGCCTACCTTTAATTATTGTTTTAATTAAATTTAAAATTTTATTATAAGTTTCTCTAATCCTACATAAGCAAGACAAATATTGACTTCGTTGTTTAACAATTAACAATACTATATAATTATTCTTGTAGTTTTTGAAAGAGTATACGTTTTAACTTGATTATTAGGGGGAGAAATGATGAAGGATAAAAAAAGAAGAAAGAAAAGCATTAGGGCAAAGCTATTAGTGTTTTTCTTACTTGTTGCACTTAGTTCATCGATAATTTTATCAATAACAAACTATATATTGGCTAAGAATGCTGTAGTTAATACTGCTAATAATATGTTGGTAGAATTAGGACAACAAACTTCGGAAAGAATGAATGGAAAGTTAGAAAATATATCTGATAACATAAAAAGTCTAGCAAATAGTGGTAGGCTAATTGATGTAACAAATGAAGAAAGAAATGAAGTTCTGAAAAAATATTCTGAAGAGAATGAGTATTTTTCTATGGGGGTAGCAGATTTAGGTGGGAATATTATTTACACCAATGGAGAGGAAGATAATCTTTTAAATAAGATATTTTATGAAAGATCGCTTCAAGGATCAGCTGCAATAGGAGATCCGTATTTTTCTATGCTAGAAGGAGATGTATTTGTTGTGCCATTTTCAGCTCCTATTGAAAGGGATGGAGAAATAGTTGCTATCTTGGTTGGGTTAATGAGAAGTAATAAAATAAGTGATTTCATAAGTACAATCAAGATTGGTGAAAATGGAATAGCTTATGTAATATCAGATCTTGGCGATGTAATCGTACATCCAGATAAAACTCTTGTAGACCAAAAAGAAAATATAATTAGAAAAGCAGAGGAAGATCAATCATTAAAACCTTTAGCAGAAATTCATGAGAAGATGATTAAAGGAGAGATAGGTACAAGTTCCTATTTATATAAAGGGGTAGAGAAATATGTAGGCTATGCACCTATAGCTAAAACTGGATGGTCTCTTGCAGTTGCTATACCTAAGGAAGAATTGTTAAGCCAGTTAGATGAAATGAAAGAAGCATCACTAATTACTATAGCTTTGGCAATGATAGTAATAATAGTGCTAGGATACTATATTATAAACTATATTATAAAAATAATTAAGAAAGTAGAAAACAATGTAGTAACACTATCAGAAGGAAATTTTGTTTTTGAGGTTGATGGTAAGCTACTTAAAAGAGAAGATGAATTTGGAGAAATAGCTAGTTCAATACTTAATTTAAAAAATTCCCTAAGAGAGATGATTAAGGATGTTATAGAAAGTTCAGATAGAGTTGGTGGAGAAAGTGAATCATTAACTAAAATAGCTAAAGATTTTAGTGAAACTACTACTAATATTGCTAAAGCAGTTGAGGAAGTTGCAGCAGGAACTAATAATCAAACACTTTCATTAAGCAATATGGTGAATATATCATCTGAATTCGAAAATACATTGGATGGAATATCTTCAAAGTTTAAAGACGTAGCAAAAATGGTAAATGACATTCATGGAAAGTCTAATATAGGGAAAAAAGACATAGAAGAGGTATCGCAAGAGTTTGGTAAAATGCTTAATACCTTTAACGAATTTAGAGAAAAACTAGAAGCCATGGGTAAAAACATAGATGAAATAAATGAAATTACATATTTAATAAAAGGAATATCAGAGCAGACAAACCTTTTAGCACTTAATGCAGCTATTGAGGCAGCTAGTGCAGGGGAAGCCGGGAAAGGCTTTTCAGTAGTAGCTGAAGAGGTAAGAAAACTTGCTGAAAGAAGCAAAGAAGCCTCTGAAAATATACAAAAAATAAGCAGTAAGGTATTAAATGATAACAAGAATATATCAAGAGGAACAATAGAATTAAATAAAGAGTTATTGACGCAAAAAGATATAATAATAAAAACATCAGAAGCCTTTGAAGAAATAGCTTCCTCTCTAAATAATGTAGCGCCACAAATAGAAAACATGGTAAAAGCTACGGATATATTAGATAAAAAGAAAAAAGAGCTAATAGATGACATTAATTTAGTATCATCAATATCACAGCATGTATCCTCCTTTGCAGAAGAAATTACAGCATCTGCAGAAGAGATGAGTGCAGCAAGTCAAGAGATATATGCATCATCAGAACTTTTACATGAATCTTCAGAAAAGGTTCAAGAAGAACTTGAAGTCTTTAAAATAGATTAATTAAAGTATAGAGCTTTATTGTTATGGACAGAGTTATATATTATAATAGTAAAAGATAATAAAACCAAGTAGGTGATATAATGGTTAGAAAAAGTAACAATAAAACTTTAGCAGAAAATAGAAAAGCTCATCATGATTATTTTGTAGAAGAAGCTATGGAAGCAGGAATAGAACTTGTAGGAACAGAAGTAAAATCTATAAGAGCAGGAAGAGCTAACCTAAAAGAATGTTATGCAGAAGTAATAAATGGAGAAGTGTTTATTAAAAATATGCACATAAGTCCGTATGAGCAAGGAAATATATTTAATGTAGAACCACTTAGAGTTAGAAGATTACTTTTACATAAAGAAGAAATAAGAAGACTTATAGGTTTAGTTCAACAAGTAGGATTAACACTTATCCCTTTATCTTTATATTTAAAAAATGGAAGAGTTAAAGTTAACTTAGGAGTTTGTAAAGGTAAAAAGAATTACGATAAGAGAGATTCTATGTTAGAAAAAGCTCATAAAAGAGATGTAGAAAGACAAATGAAAGAAAGAAGTAGATACTAATTTAAGGAAGTTATTACAAAAATGTTTTGTGATGGCTTCTTTTTTATTGGAAATTTGAGGTATAATTTATTTATGTCAACTAGTGAAAGAAGGTAAATAGAAAAATGGGAGAGTACAGAGAAATTACAAGAGGACAATTATTTATACGAATGATGATTAATCCAATATTTATAGCAGTTTATTGGTTTTCTTTTTATAATCTATACACCTTGTGTAAGTTTGGAAGAATGAATAACAACCTTACAATGCTGCTTTTATGCTTAGCATTTTTTGTTGTATATTTAATAATTTTTATAGTAAGGAGTCTTAAGAAGCCTATAACAATAAAATCAGGTAGATTGATTAAAAATAGAAATATAAGACTGACTTATGGTGTTATTACATTAATTTTTATGGTTTCATTGTTTATATTTTATGGAGGTAAGATATATAAAACCAGCATGAATTTTAATGGGAAACTTTCATGGATCTTAAAGGATTTGAAGGATAAAAAAACGGTAGAGCTTAAGCATAATAATATATATGAGGATGGAATAGAAGGAATACTACAAGATATTAATAAAAAAGTTCCTATGGCGTCAAAACTATATATAGCAAACAATGTTGACCTTAAATTCGATAAAGAAGGAACAATAACCTCCTTTAATACCTTTTTGTATGGAGAAAATAAGAAAGGAAAATTAGAAACTTACTTAATTTCCTATAATAAAACCAAATCAAGTAAGATAACAATATATCTACATGGAAATGCAAATGCGGACTTTAATGATGATAAACTTTTAGAACCTTCTATAAATACAATGAAGGTTATTCCACTTAAAGAAACTATAAGCAAATGGGACGAAAATCAATATGGTATTCTTTATTCAGGAAAAAGAAGCTTTGGATATAATGGAAGCGGAGTTCTTTATATAGATTCAGAAGGAAAAACAAGGTCAGTTAGAAATAGGGATCCAGAGATAATAGGGTATGCAGTATCTGTATATGTACCAGGAAAAGAAAGTACACTTACACCCTACAGATATATACTAGTAGAGGATTTAAATAATATCAAAAGTGAAACTCTAAACAAAGGAAGTAAAGATATTCCTAAAGAAGAGAGCAATGGAGTAGATAAATTTTACTTATCAGAAAAAACCGGATATAGATTAGAAGTAACAGATGCAGCAGCTGGAAGTAGAGCTTATGCACTAGAGAAAACATTAGATGGTGGAACAAACTGGTCACTTGTAAATGGTGATCCATTTTTAGGGGAAATAGGGGCAGCAGCGGGTATAACTTTCTTAGATGATAGACTAGGATTTATATGTTTAGCGCATAGTGGTGGTGCACGTGGAGAACTATATAGAACAGAAGATGGAGGAACTACCTTCACAAAGATAAGTTTTCCAGAAGTAAAAGTACCATTAAATGGAGCAGAACCATATAATCCTTTTGACCTTCCTGGAATGCCAACTAAAGAAGGAGAAGATCTTAATATATTAGTTGGGCAAGGTTCAGATGGGGATTATAATGGAGGAATTAAGGCTCTTTATAGATCAAAAGATCAAGGAAAGACATGGGAGTATGTAAAAGAAGATAAAAATTAAATAATTATAAAGATGCCAGTTAAGTAAAATAAATATAAATTTAACTGGCATTTTACTTTAAAGTTTTACAGTAATAATTGAATAATTAATTAGTAGCTAATAAATTTGAAGATTTATCCAATAAAATTATATGTAAAATTATGGTAAATGATATTATAATTAGTTATGAAGTTATTTTAATAAACATATCTGCTATGTAAGGTTCTGGAATTATAAATTTTGAAGTAAATAATTTACTAAAATTTTTCTTAAAATCTTATATATTAATGCTCTTAAAAACAACTATACATCTTTATTTGGCCTTACTAAAAAAGTTTATTTTAATAATTAATAATAAGGTATAGGGGGTAAAACATGTATCGAAAAGGAAAGAGAGCAATATCACTAGGTATATTGGTTACTTTAGCGCTGAGTGCTATAGGCCAAGCAATACCAATCAAAGTTTCTGCGGCTGAAACAGTTAATCGTAAAATTGAGGCATGGAAGGGTGAAAAAAGGTCAGAGATAATACAAGCTGAAACAAAGCTTGGAGTAAATGAGAAAAAATTTACTCACAAAGAGTATATGGGAGTAGATTATACAGATCTTAATGGTAAATCAGTTAGGGCAGTTGATATTTTTGGAATAAATAGAGAAGAATCCACTACTTCAACAGTAGCATATCACGATGTTGAATCAGCTCGTCTAGGTTCCTTAAATTATGAGAAAGAAAGATCAAATTATTATCAACCATTAACAGGTGAAAATAATAATTGGGATTTAACAGTAGTTCAAAATGCTAGTAAGGCACAAAAGTTTTTAGATGGCGGTTTCATGAATAATAGCTATAAATTAAATAGTGAAGATGGATGGAAAAATGTAACTTTGCCAGCAAGTTGGACAACTTATGGATTTGATTTCCCAATATATACAAATGTACAAATGCCATGGCAGAGTAAATATGATCAAAATGTACAGGTACCTAAAGCACCAGTGAACTATAATCCTGTTGGTCTTTATCGTAAGGCTTTCAAGGTAAACGATAACATGATTCAGGAAAATGGTAGAGTATATATATCATTTCAAGGTGTTGAATCAGCATACTATGTATATATAAATGGTAAAGAAGTAGGATATAGCGAAGACAGCTATAGACCTCATGACTTTGACATTACGGATTATTTAAATCCTAAAGGAGAAGAAAATCTATTAGCAGTTGAGGTTCATAAGTTTTGTGATGGTACTTGGATGGAAGACCAAGATATGATTTATGACGGTGGTATATTTAGAGATGTATATCTTAGATCTACACCAGATACTCACATATATGATTATTCAGTAGTAACAGACTTAGATGAAAATTTCGTAAATGTAAATTTAGATCTATCATTAAAATTAAAAAACACATCTTCAAGTGATATATCAGGTTATAAAGTAGATGTTAAGTTGTTTGATGGAAATGGTACTAATGTACTTGAAAATAATGAATTTAGTATTCCCGTAGCAAGTATAGATTCTAATAAGACGCTAGAAGTAAAAGGGGATAAAAATGTATTATCTCCAAAGTTATGGTCAGCAGAAAATCCAAACCTTTATACTTTAGTAATGACACTAAAAGATAATGATGGAAACCAGTTAGAAAGTTTATCTCAGCAGCTTGGATTTAGAGAAATAACATTTACTAGATCAGAAGTAAATAATAGAACTGAGTATAAGAGAATAACACAAGACTATGAAACCATGAAGATTAATGGACAACCACTACTATTAAAAGGAACGAATCGTCATGATACAGATCCTGTATATGGGAAACATGTTCCAAAAGAAGTAATAGAGAAAGATGTACAACTTATGAAAGAGTACAACATCAATGCAATTCGTACATCTCATTATGGAAATGATGAATATCTTTATTACTTAGCTGATAAATACGGTTTATACATGATGGGAGAAACAAACGCAGAATGTCATGCGTTAATGAGCAATCAAGGTGCAGTAGGAACTTACCTAAAAGCACTTACTATGGATAGAACCAATACCTCCTTCCAAACATTAAAAAATCAAACAGCTGTAATTATATGGTCTATAGGAAATGAAATGTCTTACGACAGAAATGGTGCAAATAATTTATATCCAGAAATGGTGTGGTATTTTAAAGATCGTGATAACACTCGTCCACTCCATAGTGAAGGTTTAGGATCAGATGGAGGAGTAGATGTAGACAGTAATATGTATCCAACAGTAGATACAACTTGGTCTAAGGCTACTAAGTCAATGCCTTACGTTCTTTGTGAGTATTCTCATGCTATGGGTAATGCAGTAGGAAACCTAAAAGAATATTGGGATGGTATAAGAAGTTCAAAAAATATGATAGGAGCTTTTGTATGGGATTGGGTGGATCAATCTAGATTAACTGATCTTCCAAAACAATATAGTATCAAAGACCAAAGTAGCATAGGGGCTACAGGAACAGTATATGGAAGTGGTAAGACTTCCGATGCAGGAAATGGATCAATAACAGGTAAGTCTTACGATGGATATACCATAATGAAATCAGAAAATAATGATGTATACAATAGAGAGTTATCTGGAAGCAATGCTTCATTTACCTTTGAGGCAATAGTAAAACCTGCTTCTACTAACTTAAATAGCGTACTACTTTCAAAAGGAGATAATCAAGTTGCATTAAAAACTCAAAGTTCGGGAAGTGGATTAGAATTCTTTATAGTAACAGGTGGAAGCTGGAAGAGTTGTACTGTAGCGTTCCCAGACAATTGGGTTGGAAACTGGCATCAAGTTGTTGGAACCTATGATGGAAGTGTATTAAGGATATTTATTGATGGAGCTGAAAAAGGAACTAGAACAGAAAGTTCAGCAATAGATTCAACAGAAGCACCAGTAGCAGTTGGATATGATACAGTAAGAGGCAGAAGTTTTGATGGTGTAATTTCAATGGCACGTATATATAAAGATGCTTTAACAGCAGATGAAATAAAAGCACAATACAGCGCAGATCCAGCAATCAAAGCTGACTCAGAAAAAGTATTATTATGGATAGATTATTCAAAGGAAATAAGTGAGAGTTCAAATAATGTTTGGGACTACTACGCTTCTTCAGATGCACATCAAGAATTCTATAATGAAGAAGCAAACGGAAAGTTCTATGGATATGGAGGAGATTGGGGAGATACTCCAAATGATGGAGACTTCTGCAATAATGGATTAATATCAGCAGATAGAGATGTTCAACCAGAGATTTATGAAGTGAAATTTCAATATCAAAGTTTTTGGTTTAAGGCAAATGATAAGGAAATTGCTTCAAGGAAGGTTAATGTATACAATGAAAACAATTTTAAGAATTTAAATGAGTATGCTCTTAATTGGAGATTACTTGAAGATGGAAAAGTAATCGATAGTGGAGTAATGAATGATGTAAATGTGGCACCTAAAGAAACTAAGGCAATCACTATACCTTATAGTATGCCAAAACAAATAAAAGCAGGTGCAGAATATTATTTAAATATTTCAGTTAATTTAAAAAATGATACTTTATGGGCTAAAGCAGGTCATGAAATTTCATATAAACAATTTGCAGTGCAGACAAGTGTACCAAAAGCAGATACTGCTATATCTAAAGAAGAAGTTACAGTAGATAATAGTAATACGTCAGAAATTTCAGTAGCAGGAAAAAATTTCTCCTTTAATATAGACAAGACAACAGGATTAATGAAGAAGTATGTTTATAATGGAGAAGTATTGATTGAAAATGGTCCTACTCCAAACTTCTGGAGAGCACCAGTAAGTAACGATAATGGAAACTATGATGGCACATGGAAAAATGCAAATCAAAATATTACAGTTAGTGGAATTGATATAAGTAAAGGTGAAGATGGAAGAACTATAATCACAAGTGACTTAGTATTAAATAACGCAAAGGGTGCAAAAGAAAAAATAATATATACCATAAATGGAACTGGAGAAGTAACAGTTAATCTTACTGTAGATGCAACAAAGACAAGCATGGGAAGATATTTAAAGGTAGGTTCAACAATGACCTTGCCAGAAAACTACGAAAATGTAACTTGGTATGGAAATGGACCAGTTGAATCTTATCAAGATAGAAATACTTTCTCAACAGTTGGCGTATACGAAAATTCAGTGTCAGATTTCTTCTATCCATTCTTAAAGACACAAGATGCAGGTAACTTAACAGGAGTTAAATGGATTAGTGTTAATAATAAGGATAAAAATAATGCTTTATTAGTAGCAGGAAAAGATCTATTAGAAGCTAGTGCACTTCACTTTACTGCTCAGGATTTAAGCAATACAAGACATCCATATGAGCTAGGTGCACCTAAAAAAGAAACAATATTATCAGTAGATTATGTGTCTCAAGGTAATGGTAATAAGAGCTGTGGACCAGATACTTTGCCTCAATATAGAGTAAATAATGATAAGGCGTATAACTATGAATATACAATTATACCTTATACAACAGATAAGTCTCCAATGGAATTAAGCAAGGCATGGAGAGATTCTCAGGGATTTGATGAAGATGAAATAATATCAGCAATTCAAAACTTAATAGTATATTCTTACTCTCAATATGATGCAGTAATGGAACTTAAGTTTAAATATGATAATTTAACAGAAGAACAAAAAGCAAAAGTTGGCGAAGAACTTAAAAACAAACTTCTAAAAGCTGTAGAAGATGTAGCTAGAACTAAAGGTGCAGATCCAGCATATATAGGAGATAAGAGTAAAAATGGAATAAATCCATTAATAACTACTAGTTCTAAACTTATTTCAGATTCATCAAGAGGAGTTAGATTAAGTGGAAGATTAGAACTTGCAAATAATAAAGGTACAAACGGTGAAGACATATTTGACTCCTTATTTAAAGGTAGACAGGCATTTACAACTGAAGTTTGGGTGAAACCAACTAGTACAAGTAAAGACTATAATATGATTATAGGTAAGGGAGACAGCAACTTTGGATTAAGAACAAGGCCTTCTGGTTCTAGTAAAATGTCAGTAGATATATTTGTTAAGTCTACAGATAATAGATGGTACACTAAGGAAGCTATAATCGATATACCTAAGGATTGGCTTGGAAACTGGCATCAAGTAGTTGGAACCTATGATGGTAGCACATTAGCAGTATATGTTGATGGAACCTTGCTTGGAACAGCTCCTGTTGCTGCAAGTGGACTAGCAGCAAATACTCAATCATTATGGTTAGGTTATTGTCCTGAAACTGGTAGAACAAGTGATTATGAATTTGGTAGTGCAAGAGTTTACTCAAAGGCATTAACAGTTGAAGAGATAGTTGCTCAGAAAACTGCGTTTGGAAAAGAAGAAACAGAATATCTAATTAAACCACAAGATGATTCTGTAGTTACTTGGTTAGATATTAATAATTTAGTTGTACCAAAAGTAGATTTACCAGAAACTGATAAAACATTATTAAATGATTTATATAATGGAAACTTGAATATAGAAAAGGGAAATTACACTGAGCAAAGTTGGACTAACTTCATAACTTCACTATATAAAGCAAAAGAAGTTATTGATAATGTTCTATCTACACAAACTGAAATAAATGAAGCAGTTGATAAATTAACCTTAGCAAAAGCACAGTTAGAACTTAAGGTTAATAAAGAAATATTAAAATCACAAGTTGAAATTGCGAAAGAAAAACTACAAAATGAAGAAAAATACACTCCAGCCTCAGTAGAGATATTAAAAACTGCAATTATAAAGGCTGAAGGAGTAATAGGAAATCCTGAAGTAACTCAAACAGAAGTTGATAATATGCTTAAGGAATTACTTGAAGCAACAGTTAAGTTAACTGATAGAGCTGATAACTTAAACTTAACAACCCTTATATCTACAGCAGAATCAATATTAGAATATAAAGACAAATATACAACAGCATCATGGGAAAACTTCATAAACAATTTAAATATTGCAAAAGAAGTATCTAAAAATGGTGATGCATCAGAAGCAGAAGTTAAAAAGGCTTATGATGATCTTGGTTCATCAATAGTAAACCTAGTATTTAGAGCAAATAAAACATCACTTAAGACTGTTTTAGAAGTAGCAAATGATGTTTTAGCAAACAGTGATAAATACAGACCAGCAAGCATTGAAGGATTAGAAGAAGTAGTTAATCAAGCTAAAGCCGTAATGAACAAAGACGATGCGAAACAAGAAGAAGTTGATAAAATAACAAAAACATTATTAGAAACAGTTTCAAAAGCTTCTTTAAAAGCTAACAAAGAAAAATTAATAATGACAGTTACTAATGTTAAACTATTAAATCTTGAAATATACACTAAAGAAAGTACAAAGCCATTAATTGATTTAATAGCTAAAGCAGATGAATTGTTAAAAGATGATAATGTAGAACAAGCACCTGTAGATGAGTTAAGAACAAGCTTAAATCTAGCAATAACTCAATTAGTAGCTAAGGGAGACAAGACTAAACTTAACGAAAAAATAAAAGAGGCAGAAGAATTAAAAGAAGAAGCTTATACAACCCCAACCTGGAAAGTTTTATCTGAAGCTTTAACTAAAGCTAAAGATATAGCAGCTAATGAAGAGGCAGATCAAAAGATGGTTGATGAAGCTATAAGTAATTTAGATAAGGCAATAGAAGGCTTAATTAAGAAGACAGTTGATGAAGAACCAGGTAATGGTGGCGGAAACAATGGTAATGGCGGTGGAAATAATGGAGGCAACAATGGAAATAACAACGGCGGAACTGGTAATAATGGCAGCAACAATAATGGAAGCAACAACGGTAATGAGGGTGATCTACCTCAAACAGGTGGAGTAAATCCTTCTCAAGCAGTGGCACTAGGATTATTAACAATAGCAGCTGGAGCTATTATTATAAGGAAGAAAAAGCAGAACCCCTCTGATGAGTAAAAATATATAACAGAGAAAAGGAGCCATAGTGCTCCTTTTTTCTATATGCCTAATTATGTGTTGTTTCTTTTTTTGGAACATGTTTCTATAATTTGGAAAATATATAATTAAATGTAAACATTTTTTATAATAGTATTGTAAGCTTACAGAATAAATGAGGGAGAATGGTGTAATGTTAAAAAAGATTTTAACAGGGGTATTGGCTTTAAGTATGGTTTTTACAAGTGCCAACATAGCATTTGCAAAAGAAAACTCAATAGTAGATAAAAATAACTACCAATCAAATGATGCATATTCCTATATAGTTTCAGCCACGTCAGGGAAAGTGATAAAGGTTGACGAAAATGGAGCATTAATTGACATGGTAGAAGAAACCGATGGAAATAAACTAGCGGATACAGCATTATTTACAGTTAATAAATATGAACAAGTTAATCGAATTCAAATAAGTAGAGTGGACAAACCTAATAATGTTTGGGTAAGTAACAATGGAAACTTGTTAGCTAACGGTACAAAACAAAGTAATATTTCTGCTGGAAGCTGGGAAGGGTTTCAACCAGAGATTATTGATGAGACTTCTGGTTTATTAAGATTAAAAAACTTCGATGGAAAATATATTAATAAAAATGATAACAAACTGGTTATTGGAACAAGTGATCCTAGCCAAGCAGAAAGCTTTTATATTATATCACCTAGATATAATGACACTACTGTATACATTGAGCATAAGAAATCAGGAAAATATGTAAAAGCTGATGGAGTAAATGGGAATCCAATAACAGTTAATGGTGATAAAGCAGGAGATGTTATTGGAGACGAGTTGAGATTTTCCACATTATATGGGACTTTTAATGAAGTACCTGTAATGAATTTTGTTTCCAAAGCTTTTAAAAATTTAGCATGGAAGTCTGGCGGTTCAGACTATGTTTTTCAAAATACTGATATAAAAGCAGGGGGATGGGAATCAATCATTGTTGTACCAAATGGAGATGGAACTATTTCCTTTAAAGATTCAGAAAATAAGAGCTATATAACAGTAGCTGATCAAAAAATGAAACGAGGATATACAGGAGAGATAACAGATAATGAAAAATTTATAATACATGCTGTTACTCAACCTAAGAAAGCTTCAAATGTAAGATTAATTAATTCTACGGCTGATTCATTAACTATTTCTTGGGATGGAGTTAATAATAGCATATATACTGGCTATCAGGTTATAGCTATCAATAAGGGGACCTTAGAGCAAATTAAAAGCGAAGAAACTAATAAAACAGAGTTAACTATAAAAAAATTAACAGCTGGAACTAATTATACAATAAAGGTTCGTACTGTAAATGGGAATAGTCCATACTCTGAAAGTGAAAGTATAGACGTTCAAACTAAGAACGGCCCAGTACCAGCTAAGGCAACTGAATTAACTGTAAAAGAAAGTGATAAAGGAATAAACCTTTCTTGGAAAGCAGTTGATGGTGCAAGCAGCTATGACATTTATCGTGCTAGAAGTGCTTATGATAAAGATGGATATATAAAAATTGGAGAAGGCATAACTGATACAACTTATGTAGATACTGCTGAAAATGAAGGTAAATACAATAATTATTATAAGATTGTCTCAAAAAATGAGAACGGTGAATCAGATTTATCAGATGAATATACTTCATTAGAGAAAGAATTATTTGGCGATAATATTATATTATTTTCACCTTTTGATGACACACAAAAAATAGACGAAGTTATAAAGAACATTTTTACACTACAAAACGATATTGAAAATAATGCACAATTTAATGAAAATCGTTTCTCAATTTACTTTAAACCTGGGGATTATACAAAAACAAAAACTATTCCTGTAGGTTATTATACACAGATTGCTGGACTAGGTAAAACTCCGTATGAAGTTAAACTTAATAATCTAGAAGTACCTTCATATTTACCTAACAATAATGCAACCTGTAACTTCTGGAGGTCAGTAGAAAACTTCTCGGTTATAAAGACTGGGGACAATACATCTTATTTTGGGGGATGGAGACCAGATCAATTTAACTGGTCAATAGCTCAAGCTGCCCCAATGAGAAGAATTTATTCAGAACGTTCAGTTAGTTATGATTGGAACTATGGATGGGCAAGTGGTGGATATGTTGCCGATAGTATCATTGAAGGAACATCTGGTACTTATTCAGGTCAGCAATTCTACACAAGAAATTCTGAGATTACAGGAAGTGCATATGGAACAACCTTAAATGCATTTTATCAAGGGGTTATAGCTCCTAACCTACCAACAGCTGCAACTGGAGTAGAGCTTTTAAATGGTAATGGATATAGCAACTGGGCAATTCCAACAGCTGATAACACCCAACAAGTGGATACCAGTATTACAAATACTCCAGTAATTAAAGAAAAACCATTCCTATTCTTAGATGATGATGGAGAATATAAAATATTTGTTCCTTCACTTAACAAGGAAACCAAAGGCGTGTCATGGTCAAAAGATAGCATGGGTAGTGGAGAAGTTCTTTCTTTAGATGAGTTCTATATAGCAAAAGAAGGAGATAATGCTTCTAAAATTAATAAGGAATTAGAAAATGGTAAAAATATATTCTTTACTCCAGGCGTTTATCATGCAGAAGAAGTTATTAAAGTGAATAAGGCAGATACTATACTTTTAGGTACAGGTATGGCATCAATTATTCCTGATAATAGTGAAACCGCTATGAAGGTAGCAGATGTAGATGGAGTTACAGTAGCAGGATTAATATTTGATGCAGGAGAACACTCAAAATCATTACTAGTTGTTGGAGAACAAGGAGAGCATAAAGACCATTCATCAAACCCAACACTTTTAGCAGACCTATTCTTTAGAGTTGGTGGAACAACAGACAAATTAACTAAAGCAGACGATGCATTAATAATAAATAGTGATGATGTAATAGGTGATCATTTCTGGATATGGAGAGCTGACCATGGTGCAGGAGTGGCTTGGGACGGAAACAATTCATATCATGGATTAATAGTAAATGGTGACGATGTAACTTGTTATGCTTTATTCAATGAGCATTTCCAAGACTATGATACTTTATGGAATGGCGAAAATGGAGCAACCTACTTCTATCAAAATGAAAAAGCTTATGATCCAATAAGCCAAGAAGCATGGATGTCTCATAATGGTAATGTAAAAGGTTACTCTGCATATAAAGTATCAAACAAGGTTAATACTCATTATGCTGTTGGACTTGGAATCTACAATGTATTTATCTATACAGGACCAACTTATGACTCCTCAGAAGAGCAGATAGAGCTAGAAAATGCTATAGAAGTTCCTAATAAGGAAGGTGTGGTTATAGAAAATGCATGTATTCAAACTTTTGCAAAAGCAGATGGAGTAATGCAGAAATTTAATCACATTATAAATGGAACTGGGGAAGGTGTAAGCAGCGGTATAGATAAAGAAACAGGTGAAGTAGGAGAAGGCTGGTCACGTAAATTTATATTAAGTTACAAAAATGGAGAAGCTATTAGAGGATTTAATGGAAGTATAATAGAACAAGGATATCAGCCGACCAATGAATATAAAACAGATAAATCTAATTTAATAAAAGCTGTAGATTCAGCTAATGAAATTTTAGCTAATCTTGAAAAATATAAACCTGTAAGCATTAAAGGATTAGAAGATTTAGTAAATAAAGCTAAACTTATAATTGATACAGAGGATTTTGAACAAGATGAAGTTGATAAAGTAACAACTGAGCTTCAAGATGGGGTTTCAAAAGCTTCTTTAAAGGCAAATAAAGAAAAGTTAACAGCAACATTAAATAACGCAAAACAACTAAATCTTGATATTTATACTAAAGCAAGCTCAAAAGTATTAGTTGATTTAATAGAAAAATCTCAAGTAGTATTAAAAGATGATAATGTAGAACAAACAACAGTTGATGAATTAGAAACTAATATAAACTCAGCAATAAGCCAGCTTATACTTAAGGGAGATAAAAGTAAACTAAACTCAAAAATAGCAGAAGCAGAAGGTCTAAAACAAGAAGATTACACAAGTGCAACTTGGGCTACTTTAAAAGAAGCTTTAACTAAAGCTAAGGATATAGTAGCTGATGAAGAAGCAGATCAGAAGATGGTTGATGAAGCTATAAGTAATTTAGATAAGGCAATAAAAGGATTAATCAAGAAGACAGTTGACGAAGAACCAGGTAATGGTGGCGGAAACAATGGCAATAACGGTGGAAATGACAACGGGAACCAGGGTAATTTACCTCAAACAGGTGGAGTAAATCCTTCTCAAGCAGTGGCTCTAGGATTATTAACAATTGCAGCTGGAGCTATTATTATAAAAAAGAAAAGGTAGAACCCCTCTGATGAGTAAAAATATATAACAGAGAGAAGGAGCCATAGTGCTCCTTTTTTCTGTTATACCAGCCTTCAATATATTTAAAGATGGCTATATTAGCTGATCTACTAGATTTCTAAATGTAGAAATTTGATGAAAAAAAGTGAGAAAAGATATAGTTTGTGAGAAGTTTGTGAGAATGATGTAGTAAAATAAAGAAAAATTGTGTGATTTATAGGTGGGATATGGTATATGGTTAAAAATATTTTATATGCTTGATGCCCTCCATCATTTGTAATATCAGTATAAAAACATACAAAATAAATAAACAACTTACAAGGAGGTTTTTATGGGGAAGAATAAAAGGCGCGCAAGCCTAACTATCGTATTATTATTCATTTTCAATCTATTATTTACTAATTCAATTAGGGTTTATTCCGCTACCGATAACACGTTAGGTGGCAGAGGAGCAGCAGATCCTTTAAAAATAGTAGTAAATGAGCAAGGTTCTTTAGAACTTTATTATTGGCAGTTAACGCCTCAGAGCAACTTTACTACTTACGGATATGTTAATCAATATTTCGCAAATAATGCATGGGGAACTAATGTGTTTTTCACAAGTAATGGTTCTCAAAAACATTTTGTTACACCATATTATTCTGAATGGGATTCAAATCCTCAACAATTTGGACAAGGTGTTCAATCAAGAAATGGAAATACTATAACTACAGTTTGGTCTTTAGGTAACGGCGAACTTAGTTTAAAACAGCAGATTACATATACTCCAGGTGCTGCTTATTATGAAAAGAAGTGGTCATTAACTAACACTAGTGATTCTACATATTCAAATTTAAAACTTATTCATGGTGGAGACACATATTTTGGTGGAGATGACTCAGCAATGTCTTACTATAGTCCAGTTACAGGAATGGTTTATGTGAGAAATAGTGACATGACTAAATTTGGACTTATGGGCTTTACAGGAAGCTCAAGTACTCCAGCTAATAGATATTTTTCAGGAAATTATAGCACCGGTGGAATGGAAGCTATATCAGGAAATCTTTCCAATACCTTTAATTCCAGCTATCAGGATGCAGGATATCAACTTCAATGGAATAATAATTCCTTAACTCATGGAGAAACTTGGACCATAGTTTCAAATGAAAGATTGACTCCACCAGGAGTATTACAATCATTAGCTCCAGCTGAAAAAACAGCAAGACCAGGATATTCTGTAACCTATGAATTTATAGTGCACAACTTTGAAAGCAGTGCAAATGATTATAAATTAGAAGCATCCTCATCAAACGGATGGAATACCACAATACAAGAAGGCTCAACTGTAAATATTCTTGGCAATGGCGCAGCTAAAATAATTCATGTAACAGTTAATATACCAGAAGATGCGATAGATGTAGCTTCAGATGTAGTAACATTAAAATCTGAAAAAATAAGTAATCCAACTATTAAATCTGAAACATCCACAGCAACTACTATTGAAGTAATAACAGGAGTAACTCCAGAAGTTAACAGAATACTTCCTACAAGAAGAAATCTTAAAGTTGAAGTAAATACTGTTCATGTAGATGAAGGTACTCCAGTTACAGTTTCTCTTTTAGACGCTGCAAGGAATCCACTTTCACCAGCAGTAGTAACTACAGGTGTAGTAGGAGAAAATAACACAACAACAATTCCATTACAATTACCTGGAAATTTAAAACCTGGAGAAATATATACTATTCAAGTAGCAGTACAAGGAGTGGCAGGAGTAAATACATCAGCTACAATTTCAATAGATAAAGTACCATATATAAATGCAGTAATATCAGGTAGCGATGAACTTTACGTAAGTAACACTAAGATAAATAAAGATGTTATTTTATCTTCAACTGATAGCGGTCTTCAGTACACAA
This sequence comes from Clostridium sp. YIM B02506, assembly GCF_022324845.1. Lineage (NCBI taxonomy): Bacteria > Bacillati > Bacillota > Clostridia > Eubacteriales > Clostridiaceae > Clostridium > Clostridium sp. YIM B02506. Next base: position 15,085 of record NZ_JAKGTG010000003.1, on the reverse strand, counting down.
CAAATAATGGTGGTATTTGGACAAATTTTGTGAATCCAATGACTGTATCGTCTTCTGGGGAATATACATTTAGATTTATAGGTGAAACTGATTCACAAAAATATACTCATCTATCTGTAGATATAAATAAGGTATTCCAAGGAACTGTAAGTGGTATAGAAAACAACCATGTTTATACAGATAAAGTTAGTCCTGTTATTACAGGAGACAATGTAGTTACTTTATCGAAAGATGGTGGACCAGAAACTAACTATACTAGTGGTACAGAGATTTTAGAAGATGGAAAGTACATCTTAAAAGCAGTAGATAGTTATGGAAATGAAGTTGTTTATAACTTTACAATAGATAAGACTTCTCCTACTTTAGAAGTTACAGGGAATCCATCAGAGTGGACAAACAGTAATGTTGTTTTAGATATAGCTTCTACTACAGGAGTATCAGGAGTTAGTAATTTAACAGTTTCAAAAGATGGAGAAAACCCTATAGATATTAAAGGAAATACTAATTATACAGTTTCAGCTAATGGAACATATACATTTACTTTAACAAATGGTGCTGGTGTCTCTGTAACTAAAACAGTTGAAGTAAATAAGATTGATAAAACTATTCCTGAATTAGTAGTAAAAGATATACTTGTTTCAGATAAAGTTTATAATTATTCATCATCTGTACCAGCAGAAGATGATGTTGTTATTAAACTTGGAAACTCAAATGATGTTTTATCAGGAACAAAATATTACTATACAACAGATGGAACTACTTGGAATGAAATAGATGGAGACACTCTAACTATATCAGATACAAATAGTGAAACTGTAAACTATAGATTTAAGTCAGTAAGTAACTCAGGTGTTGAAAGTCAAGTATCTAATCCTATTCCAGTATATATTTCAAAACCAACTTATACTGATGATATAAAAGTTGGTGGAAATGTTACAGATGGAAAATGGAGCAATAAGGATGTGACTATCACATTAGAAGGTGGTATAAATTCTGAATCCTTCTTAAAATATCAATACTCAACAGATCCAGAGAATGAGGATAGTTGGACTGATATGGAAGGAGAAAATCACAATACATTATTAATATCTTCTGATACAAATGATAAGTATTACTTTAGAGTAGTATCTAAAGGAGGAAGTACTGGTTCAGTTACAGAAGGAGTAGATGTTAAAGTTGATAAAACTGCCGCTACAGACTTAACAATAAGCTTTGATAATAATACTTTTAAAGAGTTTATAAATAAAATAACTTTTGGGCTTTTCTTTAATGAAAGTGTAGATGTTAATATTTCAGCTGAAGATGAGCTTAGTGGAATTGACTATTATGAATATCAATTAGTAGATATAAATAATGGAGAAAGCTATGACGAAAATGGAACATGGACTAAGCTAACTAATCTTTCAGTAGATCCAGAATTTAAAGGTGCTGTATATGCAAGAGCTGTAGATAAAGCAGGTAATGTTTCTTCAGTTATTTCAACTAATGGATTTATTGTGGAAAATCAGCAAGCAAGTTCAATAAGCCTTGACGCTAAAACCTTAGATTCTACTTACAATGGAAACTGGACAGGTGATGATATAGTAGTTACCTTGGCTGATGGAAATACTTTAGCTGGTATTGATAGATACGAGTACAAAATAGGTGAAACTGGTGAATGGGTAACTATGCCAGAAACAACTGGTGCTAAGGATGAGGTTACTGGTAATGAATTGAAAAATAAGATTACCATAAGCAATAATGTAAACTCAACCTACTACTTTAGAGCAGTAAGTAACTCAGGATTATACAGCAATGAAAGCAGCCTTCTAGTTAGACATGACAATGAAACGCCAGTTATAAAATCAGAAACTAATATAGTAGATGGTTGGACAAATAAACCTGTTACATTTACATTTGATAATACTAATTCTGGAACCTTATCTCCAGTAACATACTATATAAAGATAGGATCAGGGGAGTGGACTCCTATACAAGGAAATTCCTATACATTTAGTAATGATGTAAATACTACAGCTCAATTTAAAGTAGTTAATTCATCAGGCTTAGAGGACGTCTTAGATACTGTATACAATATAAAAATAGACAAAACAATACCTGTTATAAAAGGTGCTGATAACAAAGAAAGTTACTATATTGGAAGAGTAATTAATTACGAAGATGCCTTTGGAGAGATAGAAAAAGCAACTTACCAAAAGAATGATGGTAGTGAAGTTAATCTAGCTAATGGAGCATTAATCAATGAAGCAGGAGAATATTCTATAAAGGTTAAAGATAAATCAGGCAATGAAAGTACAATATCATTTACTGTTAAAGCACTTCCTTTAGTATCAGATGTTATATATTCAGAAGAATATAAGGAGTTTATCTCTGATATTAGAAAAGAGTTTAGCAGCCATGATGATTTACCAGAACCTTATAAAACAAATACTGATAATGCTATTAAAGCATTAGAGGATAGATATGCTGCTCTTGATAAAGAAGTAAAAGATACAATTCAAGATAAAAATGAAATAGAAAATACAGTTGATTCATTACCAGGTAAAACTGATGGATTAATTTCAATGAAAGACAAAATTAATGAAGTTTATAATAGAACTATTTCTGACACCTTAACACCAGAACAGAAAGAAGCTCTAAAATCAGAGAGCGATTATTTAAAAGGATTATTAGATGCAATTGATGCTTTAGAAAAAAATATTTCAGATGTCAAAGTTACTGTTAATAGCATCCCAAAATCTGATGACGGATTAATAGCTCAAAAAGACAATATATTAGAAGCTCTTGAGGAAATAAATAAGCTAACTGATGAGCAAAAAGAAATCTTAAAGGATCAAATAGCTGAACTTAATGAATTGTTAGGTAAGATTAAGGTTCTTGAAGAACAGGTTTCTACAAATAAAGAAGCAGTTAATAGCATTCCAAAATCTGATGATGGATTGATAGCTCAAAAAGCTTTAGTTCAAAATAGATTAGATGAAACAAATAAATTAACTGATGAGCAAAAAGAACTTCTAAAGGATCAAATAGCTGAACTTAATGAATTATTAGGTAAGATTAAGGTTCTTGAAGAACAAGTTTCTACAAATAAGGAAGCAGTTAATAGAATTCCAAAATCTGATGATGGATTGATAGCTCAAAAAACTTTAGTTCAAAATAGATTAGATGAAATAAATAAATTAACTAAAGAGCAACAAGAACTTTTAGTCAAAGAAATTCAAGAATTAAAAGATATCTTAGGAAGAATTGAAACTTTAGAAAATGAAGTAGATAAGGTTAATAATGCAATTGATAGCTTACCATCACCTTCAAACGTTAAAAAGAGCGATTTAGAAAGTGTTAACAACGCTTATGAATTGTACAGTAACCTAAACAAAGAACAAAAAAGCCTAGTTAAGGATACTTTAGTTAATAAATTAGCGGATTTAAGAGATAGGTTAAGTAAATTACTTCTTCATGATAGTCCTACTGGAGTTACAATAACAGGCATAGATGGTACTGTATTTGATGAAGATGCTTACATTGTAGTTGATCCTATTAATGATGAAACTAATACTGAGAAAATTACATTTGCAAAAGATAGTGTTAAAGAAGCTTCAAAAAGTAATGAAGTATTAAAGGGAAAAGAACTACTTACACTATATGATATCTCAATTTTTAAAGGAAAAGTTAAGATTCAGCCAAATGGTAAAGTTCAAGTAAGAGTTGAAATTCCAGAAGATTACTTAGATAAAGAAGGATTAGATATAATATACATTTCGGATGATGGGAAAGTAGTCTCAATGAATGCTGAAAGGGATGGAAAATATCTAACTTTCATAACAGATCACTTTAGTATGTATGGAATAGTAGCAAATGAAGAAAAGAATGACAATCTACCTAAAACAGGTGGAATGAACCAATCTTATTTAATAGCATTAGGAGCATTAATCATAGCAACTGGAGCTATTCTTGTAAAAAGAAGAAAAAAAGAAGCTTCAAGTAAATAAAGAGTTTTAAAGTAAAGAAGAAGTCTTAGCACTTCTTCTTTTTTTATGCATGAAGTAATACATTTCATGTAAACGTAATAACAATCATTGATGGGTCATTTTCCTTGAGATATAATTATTGTATAGGAAAATAAAGTAAGTAGATTTGCAAAATCAGATCAATATCTATTAGTTTGCTGGGGGGAGTAAATATGATTTTTGATCCTAAAAAAGTCAAGACATTAAATGATTTAGAGATGGTTGTGTATCAATATGTTGTAGATAATTTAGAAGAAGTATCAAAAATGACCATAAGAGAGCTATCAAATGTGTGTCATGTATCTCCATCAAGTATTCTACGTTGTTGCAATAAATTGGGTTTCTCTGGCTATGCCGAATTTAAGTATAAGATTAAACAAAAGGCTCAAGAATACAACTCACAAACAATTGAAGAGTTTTTTGATTTAGGTTCACATATAAAGGGGTTTTTAAAGGATGTAAATAAACAGGACTATAGAAAGGTTTTAAAACCTGCCATAGATATGATAGTAAATGCTCGTCATATAGCTTTCTCAGGAATAGGGACCAGCGGTATATTAGGGGAGTATGGAAGTAGATATTTTACAAACATGAAGATGAATGCCTACAGTATATCAGATCCTTTTTACCCAATTCCACCTAGAGGACTTGAAAACACCTTAGCTATAATTATTTCTGTATCAGGAGAAACCGTACAGATGATAGAGAAAGCTGAGGATTTTAAGAGATATGGAGCTAAGGTTCTAAGCATTACAAACAATGAAGAATCAACTTTAGCTAGAATTGCTGATTATAATTTGTCCTATTATATGCCAGAAGTGAAAAGCAAAGAAGAGACATACTTAAACCTAACAACTCAAGTTCCTGTTGTAACCTTAATTGAATTATTAGCCCATCAAGCTTATATAAGAATGAACAAAGAACAAGAAGATTAATTTTTCTTGTTTCTTTTTTTGGAATACGTTCCTAGGATTATGTAAAATGTATAAATTTATGTAAATGTTTTTTATAATATAAGTGTAGGCTTACAGAAAAAAATATAGGAGGGAAGGATAATGTTAAAGAAATTTCTAACTGGAGTTTTAACCTTAAGCATGATTTTTACAAATGCTAATCTGGTATTTGCACAGGGGAACGCGGTAGTTGATAAAAATAACTACCAGGCTAATGACGCATATTCTTATATAGTTTCGGCCACATCAGGAAAAGTCATAAGCGTTGCACAAGATGGCTCACTGCTTGAGAATGTTGATCAAACCAATGGAAATGACCTTGGAGACAATGCATTATTTACAGTCCAACAATACCAGGCTGTTAATCGTATTCAAATAAGCAGAGTGGATAATCCTAGTAATGTTTGGGTAAGCAACAATGGAAACCTATTAGCAAATGGTGCAAAACAAAGCGAGATGACAACAGGAAAGTGGGAGGGCTTTGAGACAGAAATAGTTGATGGAAGCTCAGGGTTATTAAGATTAAAGAATTTTGAAGGAAAGTACATTAATGTAGCTAATAACAAATTAACTATTGGTACAAACAGTTCAGATCAGGCAGAAAATTTCTATATAATTTCACCTAAGTATAACGATGTTAGTGTATATATTGAACATAAACAATCAGGAAAATATATAAAAGTAGATGGGGTTAATGGTAATCCAATAAAGGTTACTGGAGAAAAAACAAATGGAGCTGTTGGAGATGACTTGAGATTCTTCCCTTTATATGGATCATATGATGGGGTTCCAGTAATGAACTTTGTTTCTAAAGCATTTTCAAACCTAGCTTGGAAATCAGGTGGAGCAGAAGAAGTATTCCAAAATGCAGATGTAAAAGCATGGGGATGGGAATCCATAATAGTATCACCTAATGGAGATGGAACAGTATCCTTTAAAGATTCACAAAATGGTAGCTATATTACTGTAGTAGATCAGAAAATGAGAAGAGGCTACACAGGTGAGCTTACTAACAATGAAAAGTTTGTTATCCACTCAGTTACAAAACCAAAGAAGGTTTCAAATGTACAAGCTACTAATACAAACGACACATCATTCAATGTTTCTTGGAGCGGTGTTACTAATAGTATACTTACTGGATATAAGGTTGTTGTAATTAATAAGGCAACCTTGGCGCAAGTATTTAATAAAGAAACAAGTGGAACCTCACTAAACGTTACGAACTTAACACCTGGAACTAACTATACAGTAATGGTTAGTACAGTAAATGGAGATAGTCCACAATCTGAAAGCGTAAATATTGATGTTCAAACCACAAATGGTTCAGGACCAGTTACGACTAGTAATTTAAGTCTTAAGGAAGTTCAAGGAGGACTTCAGCTATCTTGGAAGGCAGTTAATGGAGCAAACAGCTATCAAATATATCGTGCTAGAAGTGCTTATGATAGAGATGGTTACAAGAAAATAGCAGAAGGAATCACTGGACTAACCTATACAGATACTAATATAAATTCAGGCAAGTACAATAACTACTACAAAGTTGTAGCAGTAAATTCAAATGGAGCATCAGGATTATCTGATGAATTCACATCTTTAGAAAAAGAGATGTTTGGTGAAAACATGATTTTCTTCTCCCCATTTGATAATATAGCAAACATTGACAAGGTAGTATTAGATATATTCAAACTACAAAATGACATAGAAAAAGATGCACAATTTAATGAAAATCGTTTCTCACTTTACTTTAAACCAGGAGATTATACAAGCACAAGAACTATGCCTGTAGGATTTTATACTCAAGTTGCAGGACTAGGCAAAACACCTTATGATGTAAAATTAAACAATCTAGAGGTGCCAGCATATTTAGCTAATAACAATGCAACCTGTAACTTCTGGAGATCAGTAGAGAACTTCTCAGTTATAAAAACCGGAGATAACAGCTCTTACTATGGAGGATGGAGACCAGATCAATTTAACTGGGGAGTAGCACAAGCAGCACCAATGAGAAGAATATACTCTCAACGTGCAGTAAGCTATGACTGGAATTATGGATGGGCAAGTGGTGGATATGTTGCAGATAGTCTTATTGAAGGAGTTACAAGTGACGGTAACAGCTCAGGAACCTTCTCAGGACAACAATTCTATACAAGAAACTCGAATGTAACTGGAAAAGTATACGGAACAACCTTAAATGCCTTTTATCAAGGAGTTATTGCACCTAACTTACCAACAGCACAAACAGGAACACAACTACTAAAAGGCAACGGCTATAGCAACTGGGCAATTCCGACCTCAGATAACCAACAACAAGTTAATACAAGTATTACAAATACTCCAAAAATAAAAGAAAAACCTTTCCTATTCTTAGATGATGATGGAGAATATAAAGTATTTGTTCCTTCACTTAAGAATAACAGCAGAGGAATTTCATGGTCTAGAACTAGCATGGGCAGCGGTAATGTTATTTCTTTAAATAACTTTTATGTAGCAAAAGAAGGAGATACAGCAAATGAAATAAATCAACAATTAAGCAGCGGAAAAAATATATTCTTTACGCCTGGTGTATACCATGCAGAACAAGTTATAAATGTTAATAATCCAAACACTATTGTTTTAGGAACTGGTATGGCATCAATTATTCCTGATAATGGAGATGCAGCTATGAAAATCGCAGACGTAGATGGAGTTACAATAGCAGGATTAATCTTTGATGCAGGAGAACACTCAAAAGCATTATTAGTAGTTGGACAAGATGGAGCAAATAAAGATCATTCAGGAAATCCAACACTTTTATCAGACTTATTCTTTAGAGTAGGTGGAACAACAAGCAGCTTAACAAAAGCAGATGACGCTTTAATAATAAATAGTGATGATGTAATAGGAGATCACTTCTGGATATGGAGAGCAGACCATGGTGCAGGTGTAGCTTGGAATGGAAACACATCAAAACATGGATTGATAGTAAATGGTGATGATGTAACCAGCTATGCACTATTCAATGAACATTTCCAAGATTATGATACCTTATGGAACGGTGAAAATGGAGCAACTTACTTCTATCAAAATGAAAAGGCATATGATCCAATAAGCCAAGAAGCATGGATGTCTCACAATGGTACAGTAAAAGGCTACGCAGCTTATAAAGTAGCAAACAATGTAAACAACCACTATGCAGTAGGACTTGGAATCTACAACGTATTTATATACACAGGTCCAACCTATGATTCAACAGAAGTACAAATAGAACTTGAAAATGCAATTGAAGTACCAAACAAAGAAGGCGTAGTTGTAGAAAATGCCTGCATGCAAACCTTTGCAAATGAAAATGCAGTAATGCAAAAATTTAATCACATCATAAATGGAACAGGTGAAGGTGTAAGCAGCGGTATCGACAAAGTAACAGGTGAAAAAGGAGAAGGCTGGTCACGTAAATTTATCCTAAGCTATAAAAACGGTAGAACTGTTAGAGGCTTCAACGGAAGCATAATAGAACAAGGGTATCAGCCAACAAATGAATAAGAGTTAGTATGAAGAAGGAGTCTTAGGGCTTCTTCTTTTTTTGAAATAATACCTAATATTAAAATATTTTTTAGCCTTAGATTAGCTAATAAAACTTAAGAAAAACCAATATCTTTGAGGAATTGAACAATTAGAACCCCTCTTAATTTATATATTGACATAAATAAAAGTTCGGAATTGAATTATTATTAAAAATAATAAAATATTAATAATATGTTAAGCAAAATAAATATTATATTACATATTGACACTAATATAAATATAATATTAAAATATTATCAAGACGTGAGTTGTAACTCACGAGATAGAAAGGGGGAGTTTATAATGGCATATAAGGGATTTGCAATTGATAATTATCTTGATGCAGAAAAAGTTACAAAAGAGCTGGATGAACTTATAAAAAAGCCAGTGCATTCAATAAAAAAAGAGTATTTAGATGAATATATAGAAGAATACTTTAATAAAAAATGTACTAAGTCAAAAGAAATGATTGATGAGGCAAAGAATATTATTCCAGGGGGAGTTCAGCATAATTTAGCCTTTAACTATCCATTTCCAATTGTTATAACAAAGGCTGAAGGGGCAAAATTATATGATGTAGATGGAAACTGGTATTATGACCTTTTACAGGCAGGTGGACCTACTATACTTGGAAGCAATCCTCCTAAGGTTAGAGAACAGGTAATTGAACTTTTAAATACCTGTGGACCATCAACAGGACTTTTCCATGAATATGAATATAAGCTTGCAAAAAAAATATCTGACATGGTTCCATCTGTAGACATGTTCCGTATGTTAGGTTCAGGAACAGAAGCTTGCATGGTTGCAGCTCGTATTGCTAGACTTAAAACAGGGAAGAAAAACATCTTAAAAATGGGAGGAGCTTATCATGGATGGTCAGATCAGCTTGCCTATGGCATAAGAGTTCCAGGAACAAAGGGAATGATGTCAAAAGGGGTACCTGGTTTTGTATTTAAGCATACCGATGAATTTTTCCCTAATGATTTAAATGATTTAGAAAGAAAGCTTTGGAAAAATAAGTTCTATGGTGGAACAGCAGCAATATACATAGAACCAATGGGACCAGAAAGTGGGACAAGACCTGTATCTAAGGAATTTATTAAAGGAACAGAGGAATTAGCTCACAAATATGGAGCACTTTTGATATTTGATGAGGTTGTAACAGGATTTAGAATAGGTAACAGCGGAGCACAAGGGTATTTTGGTGTAGACCCTGACTTAACTGTATTTGGAAAAATCATAGCAGGAGGATATCCAGGAGCTGGAGGAGTAGGTGGGCACAAGGATTGTATGGCTTACCTAGGAGCAGGACTTGATTCTTCTGGTAAAAAAGTATCTAAGGCTATGTGTGGAGGAACCATGGCAGCAACCCCAATTTCTTGTGTAGCAGGATATGTTGCTCTTTCAGAAATAGAAAGTACAAATGCCTGTGAAAAAGCAGGACGTATGGGAGATAGACTTACAGCAGGACTTCAAAAATCAATAAAAAAATATAACCTACCATTTGTTGCATTTAATCAAGGATCAATCTGTCATTTAGACAATGCAGGAACTATGCACTTTAGTGTTAATCTAATGAAACCATGGAAGATTCCAAACGTATTAAAAGAAACTGGTATACGTCAGAAAGAAATGGAGCACATGGGAGCAGCATATATGGCTGAAGGAATAGTTACCCTAGCAGGTTCAAGACTTTACACAAGTGCCGCTTACACAGAAGAAATGGTTGATGATTTGTTAGTAAGATTTGATAGAGTATTCTCTAAGTGTGGACAGATTTAAAAAGGGGATTTAGCCTTGAAAGGAGGGTATTATGGCATATTCTATAAAAGAGGGTAAAGACTTAGTTATAAAGGCGGGTAAGATCTTAGTTCAGAGTGGACTTATTGCAAGAACTTGGGGAAATATTAGTGCAAGAATATCTGATACACAATTTGTTATAACACCAAGTGGTTTAGCTTATGAAAATCTAACTCCAGATGAGATAGTAGTTGTAAACATAGAAGACTGTTCTTATGAAGGAAATATTAAACCTTCAAGTGAAAAGGGAATTCATGCAGATGGTTATAGGTTAAGGAAAGATGTAAACTTCATTATTCATACCCATCAAGTAATGGCATCAGCTATTAGTATAGATGGAAAAAGTATAGAAGTTTATGATGAAGAATTTAAAAAAGTACTTGGAGAAAAAGTGCCTTGTGCAAGTTATGGAATGCCTTCCACAAAAAAACTTAGAAAAGCTGTTGAAAAAGTCATAAGTGAAAACAAAAATAGCAACGCTGTTTTAATGAAATATCATGGAACAGTATGTTATGGCAAAGACTTAGAAGATGGGTTTAATATTGCAGAAACTCTTGAAAAACTTTCAGAAGATAAGTTTAATAAGATATTCTCTGAAAAAGAGGAAACCATAAATCTACTTAAGGATTATGGGAAAAGTTATCGTAAAGGGGTAAAATTCGTTCTAAATTATGAGGGGAAAACTGAGGAATATACAGTAGGAGAGGTAAAAGAGGAAGCTCCTAAGGTAGTAAAATTACATGAAGCTATATATAAATATAGTAAGGTGAATAATATTATTCATGGAAAAGAAGAAGCTATATTAAAAGTCTGCAGAGAGGGCCATGTGCTTAAGCCCTATCTTGATGACTTAGCTCAAATAGCTGGTGTAAATATAAAGTGTTTAAAAGATTCAGAAGATAATATAAAGAATATAGCAAAGGAATTAAAAAATAAAAATGCAATTTTAATAGAAGGAATAGGAGCTTTATGCACAGGAATAACAGAAAGTGAAGCCGAAGCTGTGGATATGGTGTTAAATAAAGGGTGTATAGCAGATATTTATGGAACCAAGTTAAATCTATCTCCTTTAGGCTCCCTAGATGCGAATATTCAACGCATTATATATGTAAAAAAATATTCAAAACAGAAAGATAAAGAGGTATAAAAGAAATGCTAAGAAAATTGACAGAAGAAAAAATAGAAGAAATTCTAGAAACAGGAATAGCAGAGTTTGCTGAAAAAGGTTTAGACAGAGGCAACGTTAATGTTATTGCAAAAAATGCAGGAATAAGTGTGGGGGTATTATACAAGTATTATGGAGATAAAGAAACCTTCTTCCTAGCTTGCCTTAGAAAAAGTCTTAATGTTTTAGAATCAGTGCTTAAAGAAGTAGTTGATAGTGAAGATAAGATTTTGGTTAGGGCTGAAAAAATGATACGTGCAGTACAGGCTTATTCAAGAAAACACAGCAACTATATAAATATGTATAACGAAATAACCTCAGGTGGAAGTAAAAAGTTTGCAGAGGTTCTTGCAAAGGAAATAGAAACAGTAACTTCAAAAGCCTATAGTGAATTAATAGAAAAAGCCATGAGAGATGGAGATATAAGAAGTGATATAAATCCTCGTATGTTTGCCTTTTTCTTCGATAATTTACTAACCATGATGCAGTTTTCCTATAGCTGTGATTACTACAAGGAAAGAATGAAGATTTTCTGTGGTGAAGATGTGGAAAACAGAGATGAAGAGATGATATCACAGTTACTTAAGTTCCTAGAATCTGCATTTACTTTCAATCAGTCAGAAGTAATACACAAATAAAAATTAAATAAATTGGGGTGCAATTGCACGAAAAGTAGGTGATGGTATGATATATGTAATTGCTTATGACATTGGGACAACTGGTGTAAAAACTTGTCTTTTTAGTATTGAGAAAAACATAGAATTAATAGCTCATGCCCACAAAGGATATAATCTTTATATGATGGAAAACGGCGGTGCTGAGCAAAACCAAGAAGAGTGGTGGGAGGCTATGTGCTTAACCACCAAAAAGATATTTGAAAAAACCTCAATAGAACCTTCTGAAATATCAGGAATCTCCTTCTGCTCCCAAATGCAAGGGCTGGTGCTTGTAGATAAGGATGGAGAACCTGTAAGAAGACCTATGAGTTACATGGATCAAAGGGCAGAAAAAGAAATAAAAGAGTGTATGGGAAATGGTATTCAAGTGTCAGGTGCAAATGTCTTTAAACTGGTAAGAAGTTTAATGATTTCAAGAGCTGCTTCAACAAGTGTAAAAGATCCTGTATGGAAATACAAATGGGTTCAGAATAACGAACCAGAGAAATTTAAAAAGGTGTACAAGTGGTTAGATGTAAAAGAATACCTCATAAATAAGTGTACAGGAGAATTCATAATGACTGAGGATTCAGCTTTTTCAACTCTTTTATATGATACAAGAAAAGATAAAGAAGGTTGGAGTCAAGCTTTATGCAAGATGAATGGGGTAGATATGAATCATCTGCCGAAAATAATAAAGTCTACTGACATGGTAGGAGGACTTAGGAGAAAATCTGCTGAAGAATTAGGTTTAGTAGAAGGAACACCTGTATTTGGAGGAGGCGGAGATGCTTCCTTAATAGGACTTGGAGCAGGTTGTGTTGAACTTGGAGATACTCACATATATTCTGGAACATCTGGATGGGTATCAACAGTTGTGGACAAGCAAAAGGTTGATATAAAAAGGATGATAGCCTCAATAGTTGGAGCACAAACAAGATATTATAACTACTTTGCAGAAATGGAGACAGCAGGGAAGTGCCTTGAATGGGTAAAGGACCATCTAGCCTTAGATGAGATTGATATATATCTTGAGAAAAAGCAGATAATAGAAAGTGACGAGGCCATTTATAAAAGTCTATATGAGTATCTAATCAAAACCATAAATGAAATAGGCCCAGGTGCAGGTGGAGTAATTTTTACACCTTGGCTACATGGAAATAGATGTCCCTTTGAAGATCCTAATGCCTCAGGAATGTTTTTTAATATAACCTTAGAAACAGGAAAAACAGAACTTATACGTGCTGTACTAGAAGGGATATGTTTTCACCTAAGATGGATGCTTGAAGGACAGGAGGAAAAAATAAAAACCTCAAAAACTATTAGGTTTGTTGGAGGGGGTGCCTTATCAGAAACCACAGCTCAGATATTAGCAGACATTACAGGGCATAAGATTGATATAGTAAAAAATCCTCAAAATGTAGGAGCAGTTGGAGCAGCAGCCTTAGTTGGGGTAGGACTTGGGGTTATCGAAGATTTAAAAGCCATAAAAAACTATATACCAGCAGTAAAAGTATTAGAACCTAATAAAGAAGCAAAAAAGATATATGATAGAAACTTTGAAGTATTTAAAAGATTATACAAAACCAATAAAGATAATTTTAAGTATATTAGAAATAGTATTTAAAAGTAATTTATATGATACAATCACCTACAAAATGAAATATAAATTAGAAGACAATGGAGTCATCTTAAAATAGATGGCTTCTTTTTTGTTTTGTAGGTGAAAAAATTAATAGAAAGGGATGATAAAATGAAAAATAAAGATGATAACCTAAAGAGAGAAATCATTCGTGGAATTAAATTTGGTATATTCTCAATATCAGCAGGAATTATAGAAATAATATCTTTTTCAATCTTTAATGAATTAACAGACTGGCCTTACTGGCCAAGCTATGTGATAGCAGTAATATTATCAGTAATATGGAACTTCACATTAAATCGTAGATATACCTTTAAATCCGCAAACAATATAGCAGTAGCAATGACAAAAATCCTTGCCTTTTATTTAGTTTATATACCAGCATCAACCCTAATAGGAAACTATCTAGCAGATACTCTGCACTGGAATGAATACCTAGTAACCCTCATAAACATGGCAGCAAACTTTATATTAGAATTCCTATATGACCGCTTTTATGTTTTCAAAAAATCCATAGACACAAACCATCTAGCAAAGAAAAGCTCATTATAACTTAGATCCTCTTAATTACTATAGTTAATTAAGGGGATTTTGCACTGCTGTTCTGGGTAGAAGTATTCCCAAGCATTATGGAGCATATATAGTGAAATGGGCACTCTATATAATATTTAAATAGTGGGATTTATGTCACAAGTTATTGAAAAAATTTTAATTTTAAGGTTTTAAGAGGAGTCTAATGGAGCTTGGGAAGAAGCTCATACAGTGCAGAAGTTAAAAGGAATTTAATGGAGCTTTTGAAAAGAAAAGCTCCTACAGTGCAGAGGCTAGAAGGAATCTAATGAGACTTGAGAAGAAGTCTCTACAGAGCAGAGGTGCGTAATGTCTTAATGTCGCAATGTCTTAATGTCGTAATGTCTTAATATCGCAATGTCTTAATGTCGTAATGTCTTAATATCGCAATGTCGTAATGTCTTAATGTCTTAATGTCTTAATGTCTTAATGTCTTAATGTCGTAATGTCTTAATATCGTAATATCCTAATGTCGCAATGTCCTAATATCGTAATGTCGCAATGTCCTAATATCGTAATGTCCTAATATCGTAATGTCGTAATGTCTTAATATCGCAATATCTTAATATCACAATGTCTTAATATCCTAATGTCGTAATAGCGCTATATCATAATATAGTAATTATATTGAATTATGTTGAGATTAAAAGGAATTTTATTAAATTAGTATCCTTTTAAGTGTTGATTTATACTTAAAACTGACCCACCTTTAACGAGTAAAGTTGACCCACCTATAATGGATAAACTATCCT
>NZ_JAKGTG010000039.1:0-42003 GCF_022324845.1 Clostridium sp. YIM B02506 | reverse complement strand
TTCTAAAAAGCAACTATGAATTTAAGAGGTTTTTAACACGAGGGAAAAATAGTGTAAAAACTGAATTTATTTTACTTTGTTTTGGCTACAACATTAACAAATTGCATTCACAAATACAAAATGAAAGAACCCAAAATCATCTTCATGAATTAAAACCTACTGCCTAAGTATAGAACTAAATAAGTAGGTTTATTTAAGTACGTTAAAAATTCAGAAATCTCCAGAAAATTGGTTTGGCATCTCAATTCTCTGGAGATTTATTTGTTTTAACCGAGAAGGAGCACCGCTCCTGATTAAAAATTAATCATTTTGCGACACTCCCTTTTAAATTTATTCTCCTAAATATGCACTTCTTATCTTATCATCATTTAGTAGCTCTTTAGCATTTCCTTCAAGAACTATTGAGCCAGTTTCAAGAACGTAAGCTCTATCAGCTATTGAAAGTGCCATGTGAGCATTCTGCTCAACTAACAAAACAGTAGTACCAGCTTTGTTTATTTCCACAATGGTATCAAAAATCCCCTTAACAACTATAGGTGCTAGACCCATAGAAGGTTCATCTAGAAGTACCATTTCAGGTTTAGACATTAAAGCTCTTCCCATGGCTAACATTTGTTGTTCTCCACCTGAGAGTGTACCAGCTTTTTGTTTCATTCTTTCTTTTAATCTTGGGAATCTGGTAAAAACAGTTTCCATATCAGAATTAATTCCCTTTTTATCTTTTCTAAGATAAGCACCTAGTTCTAGATTTTCTAAAACAGTAAGGTCAGGAAAAATCTTTCTTCCTTCAGGTACATGTGATAAACCTAAAGAAAGAATCTTGTGAGATGGTATAGTTTTTAAAGAAGTATCTTTAAAACTTATATCTCCTGATTTAAAAGGAACTAAGCCTGAGATGGCTCTTAGGGTTGATGTTTTACCAGCTCCATTAGCTCCTATTAGAGTAACTATTTCCCCTTTATTAACCTTTAAAGAAAGATCTTTTAAAGCATGAATTCCACCGTAATATACATTAAGACTATCTATTTTAAGCATTTTAAGCCCCCTCTCCAAGGTACGCTTCAATAACTTTAGGATTAGTTTTAATTTCCTCTGGTGTACCTTCTGCAATTTTTCTTCCGTAATCTAAAACAACTATTTTTTCACAGATACCCATAACTAATTTCATATCATGTTCAATTAGTAATACAGATAACTCAAATTTATTTTTAATCCAATTAATCATATTCATTAACTCTTGAGTTTCTTGAGGGTTCATACCAGCTGCTGGCTCATCTAATAATATTAGTTTTGGCTCAGCGGCTAGTGCCCTAGCAATCTCAAGACGTCTTTGCTCACCATAGGAAAGATTTTTTGAAAGCTCATAAGCTTTACTCTCTAAACCAAAGTGAGAAAGAATTTCAAGGGATTTTTCTTCAATTTCACGTTCTTCTTTTGTAAATCTAGGTGTTCTAATCATTGCATCAAAAATTGTATATTTAACTCTATAGTTAAAACTTATTTTGATGTTATCTAAAACAGTGAGATTAGAAAAAAGTCTTATATTTTGAAAAGTTCTTGAAATTTTCTTTTTTGTAATGTTATAAGGTTTAGAACCTTGGATTTCTTCACCAAAATAAGAGATGGAACCTTCAGTAGGTGAATAAACTCCAGTAAGCATATTAAATACAGTTGTTTTACCAGCTCCATTTGGTCCTATTAAACCAACGACTTGTTTTTCACCTATATTTAAATCAAAATCCGAAACAGCTTTTAATCCTCCGAATTGTATAGATAAATTATCAACTTTTAACATGGTTTATTCCTCCTTCCCTTTTTGAGGTGATAGTTTTTTGAAAATATTAAATGATATTTCCTTTGTTCCAAGTAAACCTTCAGGTCTAAATATCATAAGTGCAATAAGTGCTACTGGATAGATGATATTTTTAAAATCCTGTAGAGATCTTAAAGCTTCTGGTAATGCTGTTAAGATAAATGTTGCTATAACAGAACCAGATAATGAACCCATTCCACCAAAAACTACAAAAGTTAAAATTTCAATTGATTTCATAAAGGTAAATGATTGTGGTTGAATGAAAGTGTAGTAGTGAGCATAAAGACCACCAGCAACACCAGCTATAAATGCAGCTATAATAAATGCTAATAGCTTATATTTAAAAGTATTAATTCCCATAGCTTCAGCAGCTATTTCATTTTCTCTAACAGAAATCATTGCTCTTCCAGGAGAAGAGTGAATTATATTATAAATAACAAGTACGGATAAAACCATTATGATGAATGCCCAAGTGAAGTTAGTATTTCTAGGAATACCACTTAATCCTCTAGCACCACCTATTAAATCAGTATTTGTAATTATACCTTTTATTATTTCTCCAAAAGCTAGGGTAGTTATGGCAAAATAGTCTCCTTTAAGCTTAAGTGTAGGAACACCTACTATTAATGCTAGAGCAGAAGCCAGTAAACCACCTAAAACTAAAACCAAAATAAAAGGTAAATGATAGGTTTTAGATAAATAAGCTGATAAATAAGCTCCTATAGCCATAAAACCTGCATGTCCAAGTGCTAATTGACCTGTGAAACCAACTACTAAGTTTAGAGAAACTGCTAATATAATATTTATAAAAGCTAAAACTAAGATACCACTATAATAAGAATTTATAACTTTTCCATTGATAAGTGTTGAAAGTACTAGGTAAACAGCTACAATAACAGCAAATGTTATTAAAGATTTAAACATTGATTTATTATTTTTCATATATTTCACCTACACTTTCTCGTTAGTTTTCTCTCCAAGTAAACCAGTTGGTTTAACAAGAAGGATGATTATTAGCAGCGAAAATGCTACGACATCTGATAATGATGTTGAGATGTATGCTTTAGTTAAAGTTTCTATAGATCCCATAAGTATTCCACCAAGAAGTGCTCCAGGTATGCTTCCTATTCCACCAAGTACGGCAGCTACGAAAGCTTTAAGACCAGGCATCATTCCCATATAAGGATCTATTGTTGGATATGTAATTGCAACCAATACACCAGCAATTCCAGCTAAAGCTGAACCAATAGCAAAAGTTAAGGATATTACTGTATTAACATTAATACCCATCAATGACGCAGCCTCCATATCTTGGGAGGCTGCTCTCATTGCTTTACCAACTTTTGTTTTATAGATAATGTATTGAAGAAGTAGAACAAGAATTGCGGATACACCTAGCATTAACAAAATTTTTCCGTTTATGTGTAGGGGACCTATATCTACAGTTCCTACAGGGAATAAATCTGGAAATGGTTTAGGATTTGGACCTACTAAAAATCTCATTCCGTGTTCTAGGAGCAATGACATACCGATTGCTGTTATTAAAAGTGCTATTCTTGGCGAATTTCTAAGTGGTTTGTACGCAATTTTTTCAATTATAACACCTAAAAGTGCTGCTGCTACCATAGAGACAACTAATGTTGGCACTAAGGATAAACCTAAGTTTGCTGACGCATAAAATCCAGCAAAAGCCCCAATCATATAAATATCCCCATGTGCAAAGTTTATAAGTTTTATAATTCCATATACCATTGTGTAACCAATAGCAAGTAGAGCATACACGCTACCTAAAGCTAAGCCGTTAATTATCTGTTGTAAAAGCTCCATTATTCTACTCCTCCATTTTAAGTATTAAATATTAAGGATTAACCTTATCAACTAGTTCTTTTTTATCTCCATTTACTTTTATTATTGAAGCTCCTTTAACAGCAGATCTATCAGAACCAAAAGTTATATTACCAGTTACTCCATCAAGTTTAGTTTTTGCTAAAGCATCTTTTATAGCAACTGGATCAGTTCCAGCAGATTTTATAGCTTCAACTATAACCTTAGTTGAATCATAAGCTAAAGCTGCAAAAGCATCAGGTTCAGCATTATATTTTTCTTTGTAAGCTTTAACGAAATCAGCTACTGTAGCATCAGTATCACCTGAATAGTAGTGGTTTAAGTATAAAGCTCCGTTAACAGCTGTTCCACCTAACTTAGTTAATTCTTCTGATTCCCAACCATCGCCACCTAGAAGTTGAGAGTTTATTGCCATGTCTCTAGCTTGTTTAGCTATAGTACCAACTTGAGTATAGTAGTCAGGTAAAACTAAAAGATCTGAATTTGTTCCTTTGATTTTTGTTAATTGAGCGTTAAAGTCTTTATCGCCTTCATTATAAGTAAGGAATTCTGTAACTTTACCACCTTTGCTTTCAAATTCTTTTTTGAATGCATCAGCTATTCCTTTTGAGTAATCTGAATCCTTGTTATATAATACAGCAGCAGTTTTTTTGCTTAATTTAGAAGTAGCATAGTCTGCTAAAGCAACTCCTTGGAATGAGTCAACAAAACATCCTCTAAATACAAACTCACCACCATTTTTTGTTATATTAGGTTCTGTAGCTGTTGGTGTTAACATTGGAATTGATCTTGATGTAGCTTGAGGTGCTACTGCGTTAGTTGCCCCAGAAGTTACTGCCCCTAATATTACAGGGACCTTGTCATTGTCTACAAGTTTATTGAAAGCTTGTATAGCTTTATCTGCATTAGCTTCATCATCTTCAAATAGAAGACTTAATTTCTTTCCGTCGATTCCTCCATCAGCATTTACTTGTTCTAAGTACAATTCAGCACCATTTTTTACTGATTGACCATAAGTTGAAGCAGGTCCTGTTAATGGTCCTATAGCTCCTATGTTGATTGTGTCGCTGCTAGCTGAACTCTTGGAACAACCAGCTAATACTGATCCCATTACAGCTGTAGCCATTAAAGCTGATAATATTTTCTTTTTCATAAAGTGTGCCCCCTTAAAATATAAAAGTAATTAATAATTTATCAAATTTATTACTTTGAAGTAATTAAATAGTTAAAGATTCTAAAAAATCTTTAGTGATATAGTAACATAGAGTAGATGAAATTACAATATATGAATTTTAAATATTTTCATTAAATAATTAAAGAAAACACGAAAAATGTAAAAATATGTTTCAACATCTGGTGATTATGTGAATAAACTAATGTTGAGGAGTGATGATAAATGAATGATAGTTCAAGGTTCAAGAATTATGCACTATGGATATCTGTTTTTTCACTTATTCCATTGATATTAGAGGCTTTTGGTCTAAATATAATCCCTAAGAATTATAATGAAATAGTTACTGCTGTTTTGTCAGTATTAGTAATGGCAGGAATCATTAATAATCCAAGTACTGAGAGTAAATGGTATCTAGATGATGAAAAGAAAAATGAGAATTCTGTAGAGGAAAAATAACTAAAAGAAGAGGACAGTCTTAGACTGCCCTCTTTTGCTTACCTATATGCACTTAGAAACCTTTCTAATAATTCTTCAGGTATTTCTGTAATTCCTAAATCTCCATGTCGATCATCTCCAGCTAAATCACCGTGAAAATCGCCACCAGCAGAGACTAATAGATTTTTTTCTCTGCATAATTTTAATAATCTTTTTGTATCATTTTTTTTATTTTGGAAATATATAGCTTCCAACCCATCAAAATTAAAACTTAAAAAGTCCTTTATTGGAGTTTTTCTTATTAAAATAGGATGAGCAAGAAAAACTAAAGCATTATATTTTTTTAATAAAGCTATACCTTCTTCTACACTAACTTGTTTATTTTCAACATAAGCAGGACTGTCTTTTGAAATAAATTTATCAAAAATCTCAGCTTTAGTATAAGGGTAGCCATTGTCTATTATTGCCTCTGCAATATGAGGTCTAGCGATAACCCCTTTTCCTCTTTTTAAAACATCTTCATAGGATATTTCGATATTAAAATAGGTTTTTAGATTATTAACTATTTTTTCTCCTCTAGTTCTTCTATGTTCTTTTAAACCAAATAAAAAATCCTGAAGTTCCTTAGACTTATAGCTATCATCTCTAAAAAAACCTAACATATGAATAGATTCATTATTGTGAATAGTAGAAAGCTCAATACCTGGAATAAAATCTATAGAAAATTCTTTAGATGCGGCAATTGCTTCTTCTAATCCAGCTGTAGTATCATGGTCTGTAAGTGCCATAAGAGTACTACCTTTTTCTTTAGCTCTTTTAACTAAATCCCTTGGAGACAACCTTCCATCTGATGCTTTAGAATGAGTATGTAGATCAACTTTTACCATAACAATCTCCTTTCAGTTTAGAAAATATATTAATCCTATTGTAATATTATTTTTAGAAAAAACCAATTCTTCTGTAAAACTAATCTTCTTGCTATAATATAAGAATGACCAAGGAGGTATATATGTTTTTAATAATAGATAATTATGATTCTTTTACATTTAATTTGTCTAGGTATATAGAGGAACTAGATGAAGAAGTTAAAGTATATAGATGTAATCACATAACTGTAGATGAAATAAGGCACATTAATCCTTTAGGAATAATAATTTCACCAGGTCCTAAATCTCCTAAGGAAGCCAAAGAATCTTTGAAGATAATAAATGAGTTCAAAAAAGATATACCTATACTGGGAGTATGTTTAGGTCATCAATGTGTAGGAGAAGTTTTTGGTGGAAAAATTGTTAAAGGCACTGAACCTGTACATGGGAAAATATCTAAAGTAACTCATAAAGAAAAGGGGATATTTAAAGGAATAAAAAATCCTATAAATGTAACTAGATATCACTCATTAATCATAGATAAAGAAACTATTCCAAAGGAGCTTTATGTTACTGCAATCACTGATGACGGAGTTATAATGGGAATAGAACATAGAGATTATCCTATATATGGGGTTCAATTTCATCCAGAGGCAGAATTAACAGAGTGTGGACATTTACTTTTAAAAAACTTTATAAATATTTGTAGAGAAAGGATAAAGCTTAATGGAGGTATTAATTAAGGAAATAGAAACTTCTTTAAATATCGCAGAAATATATGCACATTTTAATAGTAGAAATAATATAATGTTAGATTCCTCTAAAGAAGATAAAGAATTATCAAAGTTTTCATTTATTGGAGTAAATCCCTTTTTAATATTTAAATGGTTTGGAGAATTTGGAGAAATAATTAAAGATGAAGAAATAGAAAAATTTGAATCCGATCCTTTAGAAAAATTAAGAGAATTAACTGAAGCTTATAAGATAGAAATAGATAACAAAATTCCTTTAGTTTCAGGGACAATAGGATATATTTCTTATGATTATGGAAAAAGAATTGAAGGGATAGAGGGAGTAAGTAAAAAAAATATAGAAATTCCTGAAATTTATTTTGTTTTTTATGATAATATAATAGTCAAAGATTTGAGTAATAATAAAACATTTGTAACTTCTAGAGGGATTTTAAAAGATAGAAAAATTAGTATAAAGGAAATAGAAGATAAAATACATAATATAACTAAAACTAAAGATGAGAAATTTAATTTTCATACAAATAAATTCACCTCTAATTTTTATAAAGAAGACTATTTAAAAGCTATCAGTAGGATGAAAGATTATATAGTTGATGGACATATTTATATAGCAAATATGACTCAAAACTTTTGCTGTGAAAACAGTGAAGATTCTTTTTATACATATAGAAAATTAAGAGACATTAATCCAGCTCCTTTTTCAGCATATATGAACCTTGATGGATTTGAAGTAATATCATCTTCCCCAGAAAGATTTCTAAAGCTAAATAGAGGTAAGGTTGAAACAAAACCCATAAAGGGAACTAGAAAAAGAGGGAAAACCTTAGAAGAAGATGAAAAAAACAGGAGAGAACTTGAAAATTCAGAGAAAGATAAAGCTGAACTTTTAATGATTGTAGATTTAGAAAGAAATGATTTAAGTAAGGTGTGTAAACCTCATTCAGTTAAGGTTGAGGAATTATTTAAAATAGAGGAATATTCCACTGTTTTTCATTTAGTATCCAAAATAGTTGGAGAACTAAGAGAGAAGGAAGATATTTTTTCATTACTAAAGGCAACATTTCCAGGAGGTTCTATTACAGGAGCACCTAAGCTTAGAGCAATGGAAATAATTTATGAACTAGAAAAGCTAGAGAGAGGCTTATATACAGGCAGTATAGGATATATTGACTTTAGAGGAAATAGCGATTTTAATATTGTAATAAGAACTATAATAAAACAAAAGGATAAAGCTTATTTTGGAGTAGGTGGAGGGATAACCTACGACTCTTTAGAGGAGTCAGAATATGAGGAGACTTTAGATAAAGGAAAGGCTCTAATGAGGGTATTATAAATGGATTGGATAAAGGTTTATAAAGGTGAATCTAAGATAGATATAGATGAAGGAATATTTTTTGGAAAAGGTGTATTTGAAACAATATTGATACTTGAAAAGCCAGTTATGCTAAAAGAACATCTAAAAAGATTAAATACTTCTCTAAAAAAATTATCTATAGATAAAGAGATTAATTATAATGAAGTAGTAGACATAATTGAAAAAGATAATATAAAAAATAAGGCTCTAAAGATAACAATTACTCCTAAAAATAATATAATTTCTTTAAGGGATATACCCTATAAAAAAGAGGATTATGATAAAGGTTTTTCCTTAGGCATATCAGAGATAGAAAAGGACTCTAATGCTTTTTTAACCTCAATTAAATCTACCTGTTATTATGAAAACATACATATAAGAGATGAGGGCTTAAAAAAGGGATTTAATGAAATGCTTCTTATAAATAGTAAAGGAAAAATCACAGAAGGAACTTTGAGTAATATATTTTTTATAAAAGAAGAAAAAATCTTCACACCATCTCTTTCTTGTGGATTATTAGATGGGATTATGAGACAATGGTTAATAAATAATTATGATGTTCAAGAGGGAGAGTTTAGAGCTCAGGATTTATTACTTGCAGAAGAAGTTTTTATAACTAACTCTTTAGTAGGAGTAATGTGGATAAACAGAATTAAAGATAATAAACTTTATAAGGGAAAAATAACAAACAATATAATAGAAAGATATAAAACATTTTTGAAAGAAAATGGAGGGGCATAAATGATTGATAAAAACAAAATAGAAGAAGCTGTTAGGATGATGTTAGAGGCTATAGGAGAAGATCCTGATAGAGAGGGACTTAAAGAAACACCATTAAGAATAGCTAAGATGTATGAAGAAATATTTGATGGAATAGGTAAAACAGCTAAAGAGCATTTAGAAAAGACTTTTACAGTAGAAAGAGATGATTTAGTAATAGAGAAGGATATAACTTACTATTCTATGTGTGAGCATCATCTAGTTCCCTTCTTTGGAAAAGCTCATATAGCTTATATACCAAATGGTAAGGTTGCTGGATTATCTAAACTTGCAAGATGTGTAGAAATCTATTCTAAAAAACCACAACTACAAGAAAGGCTGACAGCAGAAGTTTGTGATGCACTTATGGAGTATTTAAAACCAAAGGGAGTTATGGTTTTGGTTGAGGGTGAACACATGTGTATGACTATGAGAGGTGTTAAAAAGCCAGGTACAAAGACAATAACCTATAGTTATAGAGGTGTTTTTGAAGAAGATGCAGAGCTTAGACGAGAAGTTAGAGAACTTATTAATGGATAGAGTTAATGAGATTTTAAATAATCCTATATATAAAGAGAATTTAACTAAGATTAAAGCTTTAGAAAAAGACAGGATTTTTTGTAAGCATGACTTAGAACATTTTATTAATGTGGCAAGGATATGTTACATAATTAATTTAGAGCGAAATTTAGGATTTTCTAAAGAAATAATATATACTATTGCACTTTTGCATGACATAGGAAGAGGGGAGCAATATGAAAATGGAACCCCTCATGAAATAGCTTCTTATGAGATAGCTAAAGCGATAATTAAAGATATTCACTTTAGCTTAGAGGAGCATAGGTTAATAGAAGATGGAATTATAGGTCATAGAAAAAATGAAAAAGCATCTATTATAGGTAAGCTTATGTATGAAGGTGATAAAGTTTCTAGAGAATGTTATAACTGTCCTTCTAAATCTCTATGTAACTGGAAAGAAGAAAAGAAGAATTTAAAGATTAAGTACTAGGAGTGAAATTAATGAAAATAGGTACTAAAGAATTTAACTTAGGTGAAAGAACTTTCATAATGGGGATATTGAATGTTACTCCAGATTCTTTTTCTGATGGAGGAAAGTTTAATACCTTAGCTAAAGCCTTAGAGCAGGTAGATAAGCTTGTAGAAGAGGGAGTAGACATAATCGACATAGGAGGAGAGTCTACTAGACCTGGATTTTTATACGTTGAAGAAGATGATGAGATAGCTAGAGTAGTACCTGTTATAAAAGCAATAAAAGAAAAATATGATATAGCTATATCTATAGATACATATAAGTCAAAAGTTGCAGAAGAAGCTGTTAAAGCAGGAGCAGATTTAATTAATGATGTTTGGGGATTTAAAAAAGACTTAAATATGGCTAAGGTTGCTGCTAAATACAATGTGCCATGTTGTCTTATGCACAATAAAAGTGAAAAAGAATATGAACATTTAATAAAAGACATGCACCATGAACTTCAAGAAAGTATAAATATTGCTTTAGAGGCTGGAGTTAAAAAAGAAAATATAATTTTAGATCCAGGTATAGGTTTTGGAAAAACCTATGAGCATAATATAGAAGTTATGCACAATTTAGAGAGGTTTTTAGATTTAGGATATCCTATGCTTTTAGCTACTTCAAGAAAATCAATGATAGGCTTAACCTTAGATTTACCTACAGAAGAACGAGTTGAAGGTACTATAGCAACTACTGTAGTTGGGATTATGAAGGGTTATGATTTTGTAAGAGTCCATGATGTAAAAGAAAATAAAAGAGCAGCACAAATGACTGATGTTATTATTAGAAGAAAAAGGTGAGTACATGGATAAGATTTATATAAAAGATTTAGAGGTATTTGCATACCATGGAGTTTTTAAAGAGGAAAAAAAACTAGGACAGAAATTTTTAATATCTATTGAATTAGGATTAGATTTAAAAATCCCAGGAAAAACTGGAGATTTAGATACATCTGTACATTATGGAGAACTTTCTCATAAAGTAGAAGAGGAATTTAAAAAAGTAAGCTATGATTTAATAGAGACAGCTTGCAATAAGACTTGTGAATTTATACTATTAGAATATCCTATAGTAAAAGAAGCTAAGGTTTCAATAAAAAAACCTTGGGCACCTATACATAGGAGCTTAGATACTGTAAGTGTAGAAATAAATAGGGTAAGAAGAAAAGCAATAATTGCATTAGGTTCAAATCTAGGTGATAAAAAAGACAATTTAGATAATGCAATTAAACAAATAGAAAAAAATGATTTTTGCAAGATAACTAAAACTTCAAGTTATATAGTAACAGAGCCTTGGGGGTATACAGACCAGGAAGAGTTCTTAAATGGAGCAATAGAAATAGAAACTATATTATCTCCAAGGGAACTTATGGAGCTACTTTTGGATATAGAAAAGGGATTAAAAAGAGAGAGAATTCTTAGATGGGGACCTAGAAGTATAGACTTAGATATTATATTTATGGATGATATTATATCTAATGACGAGTATATTATATTACCTCATCCTAGAATGCATTTAAGAGAGTTTGTACTAGAACCTATAAATGAAATAAGTCCGTATTTTTTACATCCCCTAAAAAACAAAAGAGTTTTTGAACTGTTAGAGGATTTGAAAAAACAGGAAAGTTAAAAAGGTAGCTTTAGGGCTACCTTTTAGTTTTTCTTTGAAGTATTGCTATTATTTTTATCTAATATATAGTTACAGAAAGTAGTAAGTTTATTTCCAAGAGGAATAGATTCCTCTTTTAATACATCTTCCTTAAATACTCCATCCCAAGGAGCTATAGATACATACTGATCTTGGAATACTTTGATTTGATACTTAGTATTATCTATTGTAACGTAAACTCTAAATAGGCATTTTTTACTGCTATCAATTGCTTCTTCAGTAAAATTATCGTCTTTTATGGATTTAAGAAAAGACTTAAAAGATTTCTTATCTTCGTCATCTACCGGCATTTGTTTGTAATAATTTGAATCAAAGACAACTAAAGAAAAATCTTCAGAGCTATTTAAAGCATTATTTAATTCTTGAGTATAATAATCATTTGAGGGCTTAGATTTTAAGTTTATGTATTGAGAACTATTAAAACTACAGCCTGACAAAAAGAATAAACATATAAATAAAAATGTAACATAAAAAATCTTTCTCATATGAACTCCTTTTAGTGTACTTTATTATAATTTATTAATATATGTAACTTCTTAGAACCTTTTTACATTAAATACATAATATATTAATAAAGTGAATTATGGAGGAATCCATATATGAAGTATGGCTTGGATATTAAATCAGACTTTTTAAGAGAAAAAATTGAAAAAGCTTTAAGGGATGAAGGACATACAATTATATCTATGGATAAGCTTGAATACTACAATAAAGGAGATTTGTTAGTTAAAAAGGTACTGTTAGCTAATCAAACAAGAGTAGACTTCTATATTAAATTAGATATAAGTGAAGATGTAGAGAATAGATTGATTTTTTATGGAGATAGAAGTGTTAAATCTCTAGAATTATATGAAAGTTTACATGAAGAAAAAGAACTTTTTAATAGTGAAGATATAAAATATATTGAAGGTCTTAATTATTATCTTATAAAAAATATTAAGGGAAGTGTTGTATTTTTAGATATACACCTTAAAGAATTAGAACCTCAAAAAATAGCAGATTATGTTATTAAGACACTGCTGTCATTAAAGGACAGTTGATGTATAAAAGTCCGTAGTGAGCCTACGGACTTAGGATTAAGATTAGCAAATATCGTTTTTTTTAGATTTTGATAAATAGTTTTTGTCTTCGACATCACTTAAGGCTTTAGACATTGAGGTTAGAAATCCGACTGAAGCAAACAATAGATTTTTAAATTCACCTATAGGAGCAGAATTTAAGCTGGTGAAAGTGAACTCACTAATAATTAATATTAATGTTGTAATTAAGGCTACAAAACCAGCAACATAAATTCTAAATCTCCTGCTACCAATACTTTCTATAACTGAGTTGTTGCTTTGACCAAAGATATATCCAAAAATTGATAACATTATCGAGCGAATAGCTTCATCCGAAGAATTGTTTATATTTTTAACAGAGAAAGTTGTTATTATCATATAAGATAAACTAGCGAAGCAAATCACCGTCAAAAATTTAGTTGATAAACATAAAGAGTTCCAAACTCTTCTAAGATCTCTAATAGTTTTAAGCATAAAATCACCCTCTTAATGAATATAATATGTACAAGTACCAATTATGTTAAGAAATTGTGCATTAAATTTGTAATAATTTTATTTATATAAGTATAGGATTAAATGAAGCACTTTTTAAGGAGATTATATGGATATAATTATAACTTTAGGACCAAAAACCTTGGATGGGACTAGCATTAAAGATATTAAAAGTTATGGTGCTACTGCAGTTAGATATAATTTCTCGCACTTTGACGAGGAACTGTTTAATCAGAATATTAAAGAAATAAAGGAAGGTAACATAGATTTAAAGCTTATAGGAGACATACAAGGTAGCAAAATAAGGGTATGGAGAGGTTTAGAAGCTCCTATGAAATTAAAAGAAGGAGATCAAGTTAGATTTTGCTCACATGAGGTTTACGAAGATAATTTTAAAGATAAGGATAAATTAATACCTCTAAATCTTAACTTAAATATGTTTAAAAAAATAAAATCAAAAGAAATTAGTTTAAAAGATGGAAGTATAATAATAAAAGTTCTAAAAATTCAAGAAGAATATGTAATTGGACAAGTAGTTAAAGGTGGATTAGTAAGAGGAGAAAAAAGCTGTAATATAAAAGGTTATATAAGAGAAAAAGGTGCATTAAATAATAAAGATAAAAAGGATATAGAGTACTGTATAGAAAATGAATTTGATACAATTGCCTTTTCATATATTGAAGATAAAGAAAGCCTTATAAAATATAAAAATTATATAAATAAAATGGCTATCGAGTTATCCAAAAAAACTCCTAAAATTTTCGCTAAAATTGAGACTATTAAAGGTGTAAAGAATATAAAAGAGATTAGTGAAGAATCAGATGGAATCATAATAGGGAGAGGAGATTTGGTACCAGAGATAGGCATAGAAAATATCCCTATTGCACAAAGGATAATAATAAATTGTTGTAAGAATAAAGAATTAATAATAGCTACACATGTGTTTAATTCCATATCAACAGGAATAGGCATATCACCAGCTGAGGTTAATGATATATATTGGTTTATTAAAAGTGGTGTAAGTGGATTTATGCTTGCAAAAGAAACCACAATATCATCAAATCCTAGAAACGCCATAGAAAGCTTAAATAAGTTGATGAAAAAATATATTAAAGAATAGAAAAACAATTTAATTTCCTTCATATTTAATTCAATAATTGGTATAATTTAATAAATTGTACGTAAAAATTTGATGAATTTGGAGGAAATATGCACAAGAAAAAACTTTTAATAATTATATATGCTTTGGTTATAGTAGCAACAATTTTTGGAGGCTACAAATATTTTGATAAATCAACAAAGGTAGATAAAGATAGTGTGTTAGGAACTACATCTAAAATGGAAGATGATGAAAAAAGTAGTTCAGAAGATGAAGATAAGTTAGAAGAAGTAAAAGAGGTTAAGGAAGCTAAGATAGAGGATACAGTCGAAGAAAAGAAAGAGGAACCAAAAGATAATACAAATTCAAATCAAAATAATACATCAACTACTAGCAATAATAACTCTAATAAAAGCTCTAGCACTAATGTAAATAAGAATAACACCTCTAATAATGGTGGCAGTAATGGTAGTGGGAATAGTAGTAATACTAATGGCGGATCTAGTTCCACAGAGGAAAATCAAACCGATGGTACTGAAACAGGAAATTCAGACAATCCTACAAATGAAGAAACTCCACCAAGTACTGATCCCAAAAATGATGATAATAAGGAACCTGAGGTTAAACCACCAGTTGAAGAACCAAAAAACGAACCTCAAGATGGAGGAAATGAAAATAATAATGGGGTAGATAATAATCAAAACAATTCACAGACACCTCCAGCTACTTCATAATTGGAAAATTATGTTCTTGCATTGGTAAAAAATCTGTGATAATATGTTAAAGTAACTTGCCGATGTGGCGGAATGGCAGACGCAGTGGACTCAAAATCCACCGGTGGCAACACCGTGCCGGTTCGACCCCGGCCATCGGCACCAAACATTTTTAGAAATGGCTCTATTACTTGGTTTAAGTACCTTGTAATGGGGCTTTTTTGGTACCTTTGTTACAATATTTGTTACAACTGAAAATAAAAAATATATCACAGAAACATTTCATTGATTTTTTCGTATTCTTTTAAGTTTTTATCTTTATTTACTTCGGCATATATATTCATGGTAATAGAGATGTCAGTATGACCAGCCCAATCCATTACAGTTTTAATATTTATATCTTTGCTTATACAATTAGTTATAAATATATGTCTTAGACTATGGAAATGTAGGTCAGAATCTATTCCAGCTTTTTTTAGAGCTGACTTTAATCTTCTATTAGGTTGTTTATCATCTAAGTAATCTCCATTCTCTTTACAGAAAATCAAATTGTTATCAAAATACATTTCTCCGTATTTCAACTTTTTCTCTTTATTTTTAGTTATATAATTTTTTAGAATTGGAATTAGTGAAGCTGGGAAAGGAACTTCTCTTATACTTTTTTTAGTTTTAGGGATTGTGACTTTATTTTCATATATTCTTTTATTATCTTTGGTGTAAGCACCGTTCCAGCAATGTTTTACAGACTTATTTATTTTAATAATTCTATTATCAAAGTCTATATCGTTAACAGTTAAGGCTAATATTTCGCCTAATCTCATTCCACATGTTAAACCTAGTAATATGACTCCTTCTAAAGCATCACCTTTTATAATATTTACTAGCTTTTTTTGTTGTTCTTCTGAGATATAGTCTTTCTTTTCATCAACTACACTATGGTTTTTGGGGTATATAATACTGGTTACAGGATTAATTTTAACTTTACTTATAGAAACTGCATATTTAAAGCAATTTCCTATGGCTCTATTTAAGTTTCTAACCTGACTAAGTGTATGAGTCTCCAAAAGCTTATTAGTGACCTTCTGAAGATATAAAGGGTCTATATCGATTAATTTTGCATTATAGAGCTTTTTATTATTCTTGATGTAATTTCTATATATTCCTTCCAATCTATCAAAAGTACTATCTTTAAACTCTACTTTCTTTATATTCCATAACCAGTCGTAGAAGAAACTTCCCAAAGTAGAGTTATCACTATTTGCTGCTACAGTTTCTAAATATGCCTTATATTTAGATTTAGCTTCGGCTTGAGTTTTACCATAAAAGGATTTTCTTTTAGCATCACCTGTTAATGGATCATATCCATCTGATATTGTTATACACCAATATTTAATACCATTTCTTACTACCCATCTTGAAGAACCTTCTCCATTAGAACGTTTGCTCATTTTAACCACCTTTCTTTACGTTTTAACTCAGAATACATTAATATTATTTCCTTAATAAGCCATTAATATTTATGAATTGGTATTATCTATTTTACTTATTTCATCAGCTAAATTACTTGTTAGAGTATTAAATTTTTCAAAATTATCTTTAGTCAATTGAGGCTCTAAATGTATCTCTAAAATAGATCTATACAAATCATGAATAACTTGCAAGACCTCAGTGTTTTGAGTTTTTACATATTCGTTAATAGTTAAAAAACATGTATCTATGATGTTAGAAACCAATTTAGAAACATCTGGAGTTACGGTTTCAGTTAATTCCAGTAGGTACTTCATATCTTGCAGCATTAGATTGCTGCTATATGACTTAAATTTACTTTTACCTAATAGATAATCAAATTGAATTCCAAGCACACTGGCAAGGGCGTATAAGATATCTAATTCAGGTTCCCTCTTCCCATTTTCATATCTACTAATAGAAACTCTTGAAACTTTATACTCAGAAATGTTTTTAATATTTTGATTTATTAATGTGTCATTTTCTAATTCAGAATTCAATCTATTATTAACTAGATCAGCAAGCTGCTGTTGGGTTAGATTATTATTAATTCGTTCCGATTTAAGTATTTCAGAGAATTTTGATTGCATTTTATATTCACCTCAAAGATATAATATCATACAAAGTACCGAAATGGAACAAAAAAATATGGAAAGTATTGACAAGTTCCAAAATGGTACAATATAATTAAAGTACCATGATGGTACAAGGGGGTATGAAATGAAATTTGATATTAATAAAATCAATATTATTAGAATAACCCAAGGGTTATCTATAACTCAATTAGCAGAAAAATCACAATTATCTAAGGCAACAATATCAAGAATATTAGGGGAAAAGACAAATGCTAGAGCCAATAATATAGGGAAAATTGCTAAAGCTCTAGATGTCGGAATTGAGCAAATAACAGTTAGTGATGAATCATAAGAAACATTTAGTGAAAGGTTTATGATAAATATTTAACAATAACATAGTGGTTAATTAGGAAGGGGGATGGAGGTTGAATATTAAGAGTTTAGAACAACAACCAATTACTGTACAAGAGTATAGAGAAAGATTAAAAAAGAAAACTTGCAATATCCAGGAACTATCGGAGATTTTAGGGGTATCAAAAGATAAAGCTAGAAGACTAACTCACATCGAAGGATTTCCTAAAATAAAAATAGGTAGAGATATAAGAATAATATTAGGGAAATTAGACGGTTTTTTAGAAGAGCATATTGGGGAGATATTGTAAGTTAAAAATTTATTCAAAGGTAGGCGAAGTTTGGTATGAATATTAAAATTCTACAAGCTTATATAAAAAGGTGTTCAAATATGAACATTATTCCTAGCTGGAGAGGATTACGAAATTTTAAGTGGTTCTATTTTTAAAAGTTTAAAGGGAGGCTATTATGGCTGATAATAAGAAATATTACTATCTGAAACTAAAGGATAACTTTTTTGATGCTGAAGAAATAAAAATATTAGAAAGTTTACCAAATGGCATATATTATTCTAATCTATTAATCAAGCTGTATTTAAAATCATTAAAATATGATGGGGCATTAAAATTCAATGATTTTATACCCTATGATGAAAATATGATAGCTACAATAACTAACTTAAATATTGATACTGTTAAAAGCGGACTTAACATATTAAACTCTATGAAGCTTATAGAGCGCCTAGATGATGGTACTATGTACATGATGAATATACAAAGTTTTATAGGAAAATCTAGTAGCGAAGCTGATAGAAAGAGACTTTATAGAGAAAGAATAGAAGAGGAAAAGACTTTAATAGGTCAAGGTAAAAGGGAAAATATTGGACAAATGTCACAAAAAAGTCCTAAAGATGTCTCAGAAACCAATGGGACATTTTTGGACAAACATTCACCAGAGAGAGAGATAGAGAATAGAGATAAAGAGTTAGAGTTTAAAGAGAGAGATAGAGAAAAAGAAAGTTACAATAATCATAATGAAGATATAGAAAGTCTCTCTCAAGGTCTATTAAGTTACTTTAGTGGTATAACAGGGGATACAGAAGAAATATCACTAACAGGAGTTAAGGTATCTATAGCTAAGTATGGAGTTGAACATGTAAAGATGGCTATGCACACTGCATTAGAGAGAAATAAACCTACTATGAAATATATAAATGGGATACTTAGAAATTGGGAGAAAGAGGGGTATCCAGTTAAAGGGGAGGAGGATTTAAATGGAAGCATTAACGAGAATAATGAAACAGGTGCAGGAGAGAAGTACAACCTTAAAAAGCAATGGGGAAGAACACTCACTGAAAGAGAAAGAAATGAAATATGTGAAGAAATCTTATAAATGTGAAAAGTGTCGTGATACTGGTTGGATATTAGTGCCTCAAAGCAATAGTGCACCTATAGCAATTAGCTGCAAATGCAGAGAACTAGATAAGATAAAAAATGATTGGAAGAGATCAGGAATAAAGATAGAACAAAATAAGCTAACATTTTCAAATTTCTCTGTTTGGAATGAAAGCTCAAGAAAGGCTAGAGATATAGCGCTAGCATATTATAAAGACTTTAATTCTATAAGAACCTTTAGGAAAAACAGTATCCTCTTTTGTGGACAAGTTGGTGGAGGAAAAACACATCTATCAATTGCTTTAGCCTTAAACTTTTTAAAGAAAGGTATAAAGGTTGTGTATATGCCATATAGGGATAGCATTATGAAAATTAAGCAAAATATAATGGATGATGAATACTATCAGAAGATAATTTCTAAATATCAGCTAGCAGAAGTGCTCCTTATAGATGATCTTTTCAAAGGAAAGATTAGTGAATCTGATATAAGCATAATCTTTGAGATTCTTAATTATAGATATCTAAATAATCTCCCTATGATAATTAGTACAGAATGTGTATTAGACAAGCTTCTTAACATTGATGAAGCAATAGGTTCCAGAATATATGAGATGTGTAAGGGGTATATTATGGAGATTCAGAAGGAGAGCGGTAATAATTATAGGCTGAGGTAGGGTGATAGTGAGTAGGAGCTTAAGCAGGAGGAATCCTTCTTTTGTATGGGTGATTTTGATTAGGGATTTGGAATTATAGCTAAGAAGTAAGTTGTTTAATCATTGAATGATAATATATCGTAAGTTATGCTATAATTACTTCATATTAGTTCGCTTACACAAGGAGGTCTAAATGCCTAGAACACGGAAAATAGCCTTCTAAAATAGAATAAAAAATTTTAGGAGGTATAAATTATGAAATTTAATTTAATAGATATTGAGAATTGGAGTAGAAAGACATACTTTGAGCACTATCTAAATAATGTTAGATGTACTTTCGCACCTGTTTTAATGAGAATAATGATTTAGGATGTTGGGATGAGCTAAATCCATGCTATACTATTTTTCATAAGGAAAATGAGACATTCTCAAATATTTGGACAGAGTATAATGAAAAATTTTCATTGTTTTATAAGAGCTATCTTTATGATATAAAGAAATACGGTGATATTAAGGAGTTTAATCCAAAGTTGAATGATTATAATAATGTATTCCCAATATCAAGCATTCCTTGGGTAAGCTTCACAGGATTTAACTTAAATGTGTATAATGATGGAACATATTTAACACCTATTTTTACAATAGGAAAGTATTTCAAACAAGATGAAAAAATATTTATTCCTATAGCAATACAAGCGCATCATGCTGTTTGTGATGGCTATCATGTGAGTCGATTTATTAATGAGATGCAGGAATTAGCTATAAGTTTTGAAGAATGGTTAGAAATTAAATAAATATGATATAATTGATTAATATTTGCGAAAAAAGTGTAAATATGAGGAGGATTTAATATGGCAATTGTTACTTTTCTCATTATTGGCTGGATTCTTAGTTGGTTTAAATTCGAGGGAATAATTATTCAAACATTCAAGGAGTTGTTTAATAAGGATATAACAAAGGCGACCTACTATTTTATATTTTTTTGTTTGGGTACTTTTGGTGAAATAGTTTTACTATTTCAAGGTGCTTATTATGAATATTTCTTACGTTAGGTAAGATTACAACTTAAATTTATGCTATTTTACAGATTTCTATATTATCCAATTGAATAAATAAGATAAACAAAAATGAGATACTTTATTATTCAGAAATGAATGTATGGTATCTCTTTTTATTCTACAACAAAGTAATAATATCATGTGTTTTGGATTATTGAGAAATAGATACTCCTCCAAAAATCGAGCAAAACTATACTGTATACATATGGTACAATAAATTTATAGATATATAATATTACGAATTTAAATAGGAGATGAGTTTATGGGAATATACGAAATAGATTCTCATGCGTTTTACAATAGAATCAAGTGGATTAGCCTGTCATGGAAAAAACTTAAGGATGCCTTGGGAAGAGTTAAGAGATATCCAAGCTATTGATAGAGAGGAATATAACTGGTTTCTATCAATGGGATACATACCATCTGGTGTACTACCTAACATCTATGGAGAAAAATATCATGGAATTCTATTAGTAAAAACTTTATAACTTAAATATTGATAGTTCTTGGGATAAAAGAATAAGTTTGAAAATGCCGTAGTATTCAATGAATATACGGCATTTTCTATTATAAAATAAATAGCCTTCTGAAGATTTAGTATTACAGAATATATTAAAGATGATATGATTAAGCTATGATTATTATTTATATGATATTTCTGGAGGAGACTTAAATGACAATTTTTAGATTCAAAAAATTTGCTTCTCAAAAGGATTGGAAAATTAGAAAAAACATTGCGTATGGACAAGAAAATGGATATATATTTACAGCTATAGCTGAACAAGGAGCTAAGTTGTTTATTTGCCCATTACCTTCCATTAGCGAAGAAAATAAGAAAAAGGTAATTGATTATTTAAAAGATAACAAAAGTATACTTAAAGTTAATGAGTTTTTATTTGAAGATAGTGTATTACTTATAAAGTTTAAAGAAATTTTTAGAAGTACAAAAATTGAAACCATGAATAATTTAATATCAGAGTTAACTAACTATCTCAATTCTATTAATGTAAAAGGAAGTGGAAGCTGTATATTTTGTGGTGAAGATAATGCTTATGAAACTATATATATTGAAAATATAATGTATCACGTACATGGTGAATGTTATTATCATCATATTAATGATCTAGAAGAGGATATAAAAGAATATGAGGAATCGAATAAAAATTACTTTAGAGGCTTTATTGGAACTTTAATAGCTGGGGTCATAATTTCTATGATATGGAGTTTAACACAAGTATATATAATTGAAAATTTTGCAGGACTTTTCTCTATATTATTGAGTTTTGGATTGTTGAAAGCCTACTATATGTTTAAGGGAAAGTTAGGAAAAGGAACTATATGGATTATAGCTATAGGTACCCTTATATCAGTAATAATATCACAAGTTATGGTAATTGAAATTGAAATGCTTCAGCATGGCTCTACGCTTAAACCAAGTAATTTTGAAATATTATTTGGTATTACCCAATTAGCAGTGTATTTTAAGAGAAATGTTTTAGTTTGTTTAGGGATATCATTTGTCGGTTTTTTATTTGTATTTTTTTCTTTAAAGGGAGGAGTGAGAGGTCTTCTACCTAAAATAGAAAAAGAGTAGGAGGTTTTTATGGAGAAAAGGTCAATTATACCTACTAATAAGCATGATTTTGAAAGGGAGAAAGGAATATGAGGGAGACTGTCTGGATTAATATACCACTAGAATTTAAAGGTTTACTTGATACATGGAGAGAATATTATGCTTATGATACAGAAGATTCGGAATTAGGAAGATTAGTTTCTTATAGAATAGATACTAATATAAGCGAATATGCGAATTTAATAAGTTTTTTAGAAAAGAATGATATTTATTATTATATATTTAGAAGATGGTATAGATTCACAAAAAAAGAGAAAGATGAATCTGAGATTTTATCATTTTGGACTGATGATGATGCACAGGACTCATATACATCGAAACCTAAAGAATATATCTGTGATAAATGCGGTAAGAAGGTTCCTCTAGTAGAAAGAGGCAGACTTTATGTAGATTTAAAAAAGATAAAGAAATATGATATAATGTCCACTTATAATGGAGATGAAGAGACAATAGTTTCTGAAAAAGTAAAACAATTGTTTATAGAAGAGAATATTTTAGGAGTAGAATTTGAACCTTTATATCAGATAAATACAGAAAATAAAATAATTGATGGCTTTTATCATTTAATATTAAAAGAGGGAATTGGTGAAGTAGTGGAACCATCAATTATAGAAAAAAAGGATTTATGCCCACAATGTGGATTATATGATGAATACATTTGTAAAACAACATTGAGTTTTAAAAGAAGTACGTGGGAAGGTTTAGATATTTGTTATACAAAAGATTGGTTTAGTGCTCCTCCGAAGTTTAAGCATTTAATTATATCTAATAAACTGTATAAAGTATTGATGGATAGTAAGATAAGAAATGTATATTTTCAACCTGCATACTTTATTGATTAATTAAATATATCATTTTTCAATTAAACTAGAAAGGAGAGATTCTAAATTATGAGTTTTTGCTATAAGTGTAATAAGGAGATTGATGAAGTAGATAAATTTATAGCATTTTATGGGGCGATATTATGTAATGAATGTTCAAAAGGAGTAGAACCTTGTAGCTCTATGTTTAGACTGCTACTGGACATTCCTAAAGATTTATCAGAGGTATATTATTATTTTCACAAAGCAGATTTAACAATTAAATCACAAATAATCTCGGTTGAACATAGTAGGGAAGATATTTATATTCAATTTACAGCTGGTAGTATAGTAATTTCAGATACATCAACAATAAGAAAGGTAAAGAAACCAAGTGGTAACACAAATTTGTTTGAATTTTGTTATATGATAAAAAATCCTAATAATGAAGTAATCGGATATATAGGAAAACAAATATAGTTAGTTAAAGTTTGAAGATAGTGAAAAACTTGAGTTTGTAAAAAGACTTTTGAGAAATCATAGGGTGAAGAATGTTTATGAGTTTCGAGAAGATGGGATACTATGTAGGCTTATTGAATAACAAGATTTTAAGGAGTATTATATGGAAATCAACCTTAATGATAAGTATATGAATATGGATGAGTATCGTCAAAATTGGTATTTTTACGACGAAGAAATTAGAGTTCCAAGTGAAGATATAAAGGAAATAAAACCTCTACTAACAAGATATAGTGAGATCCTATGGGAAGAATACATTAGTAAATGTAATCATCATTTTATGCTTCTTGATAGTAAAGATAAAATATTAATGTTAAGAAAGCAGGATTACAATTGGCAAGAGGACTGGAATAGTAGCATATATAATAACTTTAGGGATTACCTAAGTAAAGCTTTACCTTATAATCATGAAGATACAATTATAGTATTTTGGTCTAAGGGGTCAGCTGTAGAAACAACCTGGAGCATATTTATAAAACACTGGGCTAACTTCTTATTTGATGATGAAGGGGTAGTACTAATTAATACAACCAATGAAATAGTATTAGTATTCTGTTCGGATGGTGTTTTACTAAAGGGAAATAGGGTTTTAGAATTATGATACTAATTGAGTAATATTAATATATATTGTGCAAATTTAAAAATCAGAAAATAAATGGGGTGTTTATTTTGGATAGAGTATTTATAAAAGAAACTATTAAAGATTGGATTTTAAGAATAAATGATGAGGAGGTATTACCAGAGAATATAGAAGCTTTAAATTTTGGTATATTCGAACCTTACGGAATTGAACTTATTGGATCGTCAACTTATGATGCAGAAGATGATGATTGGGCATGTGAAGAAGATTTTGTCCCTGAAGAAAGGGTATGTAATGAATTAAATATATCACATGAATATGAATGGGAGACTGTATTAAACGAGATTCAACTAATTTTAAAAGAATTAATTGATGAATTAAAAGATTTACCACTTTTGAATGTGGATAATATAACAACTGGCTTTTCTGATGGGGATCTAGTTGTTTTAAAATAATTGAATTTGATAAAAATGATAGTATTTTAAGAAGTATAGAAATTAAGATATTTAAATTATCATAAGGGGGGAGCGGCAATAGAAAAATATAACTTAGATAAATTTTTATGGACAACTGGTGATTTTGAAAAAAAGTTTTGGCATGATTGTAAGATTCATGCAATTGCATTTGATGAGTTTAATTATAAGCTGATGCTTGATTTAGATTATATATTTAAATGGGTTGGTCCAGAAGAGGATGGATATTATGGATTTTGGATTTCACCAGTTACACTAATTTTTGAAAATGTATATGATTTAGATATTAGTTTAGGTTACACATTAGGAACTATTATAGAGAGTTTAGAAAGAGATAATCCAAGTAAACCTAAGAACAGTGATTATATTAATAAAGATGTTGAGTGGGAGTGGACAATTGAAACTAGAAATGGTGTAATTAGTTTCAAATCAGTTGGCTATATTCAATATGTTAGAAAAGCACCTGTATATCAAAAGTCTCAAGAGATTTCTTTTAAAGATCGTGGAGGATATTCATTTTCAGTTGAGGAATCTGAGTAATATAATTATCAAATTTATTGTAATATAAATACCTTGAATTTAAATATTTCTTTGGGGGAACGGTTTATGAAAAAGAAAACTAGAGACTTAAAAAAGCATTATAGGGAAGTTGAAAGCACTCTACGTAATTTTGATATTGACCTCTCTAAAGAGTCTTGGTACAGTATGTGGCACACTCATTTAGATTGGAGTGGGGTAACTTCTTTAAGTAGTAAACACAGAAAAATTCATTTTTTATATTATCTTAAGATTTTTAAAAAGATAGAACTACAAACCAAAGATACTAAGAGAGACTTTCAAACATGGATATATATAGATGGACATGATGGCGCTTATGATGCTATTTATTTTCACACAGAAAATCCCCACGGTAATTTCCCTTATTACTTAGATAATATTAAATGGAATATAGAAATTCCATCAATGCTTTTAGATGTGGTAGATTTGTCAGAATTAAATGTTGGAGTAATAAAAAATGAGAAAGAAAATTCGAGTTCTTATATAATTCAGAAAAAAGCCTTAGGGATAAATATGATATAAATATAGACTTTATTGAAAAGTAGTAGGATTTTATAAATCTTACTACTTTTCTTTATTTGAAGTTATTGAAAATTGAACAATGCTGCTTTGGCAAAATATGGTATAATTTACTTGCAATTGTAAATAAAGAAGGAGAATAACATGAGAAATTTTATGGAGAAAATATGTGATTACTATGGAGCAGAAAGAAATTTCAGTGGAGTATGTATGCTTAAAATTAAAGGAGAAACAGTATTTGAAAAAGCATATGGCTTTGCAAACAGAGCATTTAAAATAGAAAATAAAGTTGATACAAGCTTTGATACAGCATCAGTAACTAAAATTTTTACGGCAGTAGCTATACTGAAACTTGTTGAACAAGGGAATTTGAATTTAGATGATAAAATAGTAAATATAATTGATTTAGAGGGAACAAAGATACCTAATGATGTTACTGTTGAGCAATTATTAAATCATACATCTGGTATTGCGGATGATGCTGACGAGGAAGCTGGGGAAGACTATGCAGATTTATTTATTCATAGTCCTAATTATGCAATAAGAGAATGTAAAGATTTCTTGAAAAACTTTGCATATAAAGAACCAAACTTTAAAGCAGGCAGCAATGTTAGATATTGCAATTGTTCTTTTATACTTCTTGGGCTTGCAATTGAAAAAATAACAGGAATGAAATATCAAGATTATGTAGCTAAAAATATATTTAAA
Source organism: Clostridium sp. YIM B02506 (assembly GCF_022324845.1). Classification (NCBI taxonomy): domain Bacteria; kingdom Bacillati; phylum Bacillota; class Clostridia; order Eubacteriales; family Clostridiaceae; genus Clostridium; species Clostridium sp. YIM B02506. Next base: position 15,615 of record NZ_JAKGTG010000039.1, on the reverse strand, counting down.
AAAGCGGGTATGAGTGGATCAGGATTTTTCTCGATGGATGAGATTAATGAGAATACTGCAGAAGGATACATAAATATTACAGATACAGAGGAGAAGATAATTGGTTATAAAAAGAATATTTACTCCTATCCTCCAACAGGAACAGCAGATGGGGGTGCATATACTACTGCAGAAGATTTGAATAGATTTTTAGTGGCTGTTAAAAATGGTATACTTCTTAGCAAGGAATACTCAGATATATTAATGCATGCTCACTGTGATTTTTGTGAGTCAAAAGAAGGTTATGAAATACTAGGATTACATAAAAGAAATGGATATGCATTTGAATTCTTTATGATAAACGATGAAAAAGAACCCTTTTGCATATATAAAGATGGTTGCAATTATGGTGTGTCAGCAATGTTTTCTTACTACCCAGAAAAAGATATAAGTCTTGTAATTTTATCTAATCAGGAATGCAATGTCTGGGCTATGAGAAAAGAGATTCAGTTAGAGTTATATAAAAAGTATTATATAAAGTAAATCTCAGCGTAAATAAATGAGATTTTTACAAAACTCTCCATTGAAGTGCAGTATTTTTAAATACTTAAAAATAAGATGATTAAGGAATGCCTAGTAATGTTGTAAGAACTAAGCATTCCTTTTAATTAATCAATTTAATTATTGTATAACATTATTAGAGTAAATCCAAAATTCTCAAAGAGACCTCATAAGCGAAAAGTTTGTTACTTTGGTTCAAATCCACATTCAGCAGTTCAGAAATTTTATTCATTCTATAAAAATAAGTACTTTTATGGATATTTAAGAAAACTGATACTTTATGAACATTACGATCATTCTTTAAATAAGCCAGTAATGTAGAAAGATATTCTGTATTATTTAAATGATCGTATTCTTTTAAATATTTAATATCTGGATGAATTAAGGAATCTAACTGTTTTGGAGAAGATTTTTGCATTGCTAATGATTGTATGCAATGTTCTTCAAAGTATATAATTGATTCACTAGGTTTTTTTGAGTGAATATCTAATATTTGTTTTGCCTGCTCATAATACAAATGAGTCTGTAAAATATCCGAATATTCATAGCTTACCCCTACTCTCATTTGATTTAAAGTAAGAAAATTCAATAAACGTTCTTTTTCACCTGGCATAAAAATCAGCTTATCTCTTCTAGATACTAAAAGTACAAGATTCCCTTTATAATAAGAAGCCATACTATTGGATAGTATCGAAACCAACTGTTCCATTATAAGATTTTTACTGATTTTAGAATAAGGATCAGATTCTTCTGAAAACACAAACATTCTATAGTAAGGGAAAGGATCCCTCCCAAGTAAACGATATCTTTTGATTGCAGACTCTAAATCAGTAAAATCACCGTTTATCAGTTCTGTCATAAAATATTCGTATTTAAATCCTGTTTTATTTGTAAATACTTCTGCCTTTTGCATTTCTAATGAAATAATTTGACTAAGTAGTTCTACAAATCTGTAATCATTTTCATTGAATTTACGACTACTTTCTATTACACAAAGATATCCTACTACAGATCTTTTAATCCACACACTGCAAAACATAAACTTTTTATTCAATTCCGCTCTTTCAGATATAAAAGCGTGATGCTCTTTAAACAACTTGTCTACAATTTTCTTATTATACAAAGTCATAACTCCATCTGTAGTTAGGAACCATCTGCTGTTTCGGAACTCAAAATCTATTTTGTTGTTATGGTCTGACGAGCTTTCTAATATGGAAAAACTGGTATCACAAAGTACGATAGGATTTTGAAGGTATAAGGATGCTACTTGAAGCAATTCACTAAATCCAGTTCCATCTACCAACGCATTAAATAATTTAGAGCTATATTCATCTGCAAAAATATCCATAGGTATCACCTTCTATCATCATTTGAATTTTAGTTCAAAATTATCATTTTTATACTGATTAAGTTTGGATTTGAGTCTAACGAATTTTAATTTTATCTTTGTTATAATTATATCAAGTTCAGTTGGGTAAGTAAATCGTTGAAGTATTGATAATACTTTATTTCTCTTGAAAAGATTTTCTTATTAAATATATAAAGGTTATTTAGGAGGAGTGGAATGAAGATGAAAGAATTGAGAACAGAATTAACTACAGCAGAGAAGCAGAAAAGTTATGCAAAATACTTTGATCAGCCTATAGCAAAACCAAATGAAGAATTAATGGAAATTCTAAGAAAAGGACCAATGGATACTAGTGAGGCTTTAATGCCTGAAAATGTAAACGAATTACTTAAAGATGGGTATGGACCTGGAGAGACTGGATACTGTGTTCTTCCAAATGGAGCAGGTTATGTTGCTGTAAATAATAAGTTTCCTGGGGTTACTTTGGAGATGATTAAGTGGTGGTTTGCATGGCACGGACTTGAAGACCTAAGGTATATGTTATGGTTTAGAAAAGGTCATTATGGTATATCTGTGAGTGAAGAAGATAGAGCAAAGATAATAGACCCTAATACTACAATGCTGGAAAAATTTCAAGATTGTACTCATCATGTAATTGAAGATGCAGGTAATGGACCGGAAGATATTGAAATATCATTTTTGAAGACAGAAGACTTAGGCTTTGATATGGATACGTTTAACTCAAAATCTTTAGTTGTTGTAGCAGGTAACGGAATTTCTCAAGCTCGTGCAGGCGGACCAAAAGCACCTGCCATTATGATTCATCTTTTCAGGGAAGTACCTGGTGGCATAGAATCTCGTTCTCGATTCTGGATGGGATATCATATGATTGATAAAAGGCCAGTTAAACTTCTTCCAGATGAAATACAAATTCCAATTCAAGCACCTATGGGACTTGCTTTTCACAGTGTAGAAGAGTATAGCAACTTAGCTGCAATTCTACCAAGTCTATATAAAGAAATGGAAGGAAAGATAGAATAAATTCAGTAATACTTTAGAAGGCTTCAAGTCGCTAAGTTTTTTAATGATTACTGATTAATAATATAATCTAAATTTTATTGAAAAAGGAGAAAATACAATGGGAAACTTTCCAAAATTATTCGAACCATTAAAGGTTAATAAATTCACATACCGTAACAGAATTGTTAGTGCACCTATGGCTTTAGCATTCGTTGTTCAAGAAGAAAAAGCTAGAGAAAAGTCTTACAGAAAAATTGAAGTCATAGCGAAAGGTGGAAATGGAGCTGTAATCGTAGGAGAATGTAATATTAATTTTAAGGATGCAAACCGTATTCCATTTCGTCCAGTAGATTTTTCACTACGTTCAGGAGAAGATTTCGAACTTATAAAAGAATATCCAAGAAGAATTAAAAAGCATGGTGCTGTTTCTTTAGTGGAGCTTGTACATCCAGGAACAGAAAAAATCCCCTTTGGTCCAGGAGAAGAAACAATAGGACCGAATGATGAAGTAATGCCAAACGGTATCAAAGTAAGAGCTATGGATGCCTCTGATATGAAGCGTATTGCAAATGACTTTGCAAATGCAGCAAGCTACATGAAGGATGCTGGCTTTGATGGAGTACTAATTCATGGTGGACACGGTTTTTTATTCACTCAATTCCTTTCACCTTTACTAAACCGTAGAACAGATGAATATGGTGGACCTTTTGAAAATAGAGTAAGATTACCAATTGAAATATTAAAAGCTATCCGTGAAGCAGTAGGACCTGACTTTATTATTGAGCTTCGTTTAAGTGGTAGTGACCATAAAGCAGGAGGCATAACACCAGAAGAGTCTGGAGAATTCTGCCACATGTTAGAAGGTATAGTTGATGCTATACACGTATCTAGTGGAATTTACTATGAGCCAATACTTACTCAAAATGTAAGCTCAATGTTTATGGAGCATGGGTGCAATGCAGAGATTTCAGCTACTATTAAGAAGTACACAAATATTCCAGTAGGAGTAGTAGGGGGAATAAACTCTCCAGAACTTGCTGAAGAAATCGTGGCTACAGGTAAGGCTGACTACGTAATCATGGCAAGACAGATGTTAGCAGATCCAGAGTTTGCAAACAAAGCAAAAGATGGTAAAGAAGATCAAATTCGTCGTTGTCTTCGTTGCTACAAGTGCTTCCCTGGTTCTCCAGAAGGTGGTTACGATGATATCCCTTACACTAGCAAGGATCTTGCTCAAATAGTAGGTCAATGTACAATAAATCCAAGAGCTGGTATTCATTTTGATCCTGATGCAGTCGAACCTGCTAAAACTTCAAAAGAAGTTATGGTTGTTGGTGGTGGGGCAGCTGGTATGCAGGCTGCAATAGATTTATATGATAGAGGGCATAAAGTTACCTTAGTTGAAAAGTCAAATAAATTAGGTGGATTGCTTTATTTTACAGATGTAGATATTGATAAACCAGATTTAAAAGCATTTAAAGACCTGCTAGTAAGAGAAGTAAATCTTAGAAAAATACAAGTAGAACTAAATACAGAAGTTACACCAGAGTATATTAAAACATTAAAACCAGAAGTTATTATTCTTGCAACTGGTTCTTTGCCTGTAACTCCACCTATCCTAGGAATTGAAAAGGCTTCACAAGCAATGGCTGTTTACGACAAAAGTATTACTCTAGGAAAAAATATTATCATGATTGGAGGAGGCTTAGTAGGTTGTGAAACTGGTTTATTCCTTGCAAAAACTGGTCATAATGTAACGATTGTTGAAATGCTCCCACGCCTTGCTAATGATTCTTTCGGGATGTATAGAGAAGCGCTAATACGTGAAATGGAAAAGTGTAATATGGTTACTTATACAAAAACAAAATGTTTAGAAATCTTAGACAAGAGCGTGCGCATTGAGGTAGAAGGAGAAGGAGAAAAACAATTATCAGCAGATACTGTTTTATATGCACTTGGTATGAAATCAGTAAGTACAACTCATCTTAAAGAAGCTGCTGGTGATATTCCGGTTTATGAAATAGGAGACTGTATAACACCAGGTAAAGTAGATTCAGCTGTGAAAACTGCATATTTTACAGCAATAGAAATATAGAGTTATATTGTAAGAATTCAGAATATTTAATTAGGTAATTTACGAAAAATAAGCTTTTATGAGAAAGTAATTTTATAAAGAGGAGTGTTATTATGACTTTTAAAGTAATGGGAATTACAGCTGGGAGAAAAGATTCTAATTCTGAAATTTTATTAAAAGAATCACTTCTAGCTTGTCAAGAACAAGGCGCAGAAGTAACAATGATTAACATTAGAGACTACAATATTTTAGATTGTACAGGCTGTACAGCATGTACACATGCTATGTCCCAAGGCAAATATTTTGGTTGTACACTAGATAATAAAGATGACAAAAAAGCAATTATGGATGTTATGTTAAACCAAGATGCAATCATCCTTTCAGCACCAACCTATGATTTAATGCCAACTGCAACATTTCTAAAATTTATGCATAGAAATTTAAGTTACGAATCTGCATTTTTAGAATCAATTGGTGTAATTGAACATAGGGATAAAGTTGGTGCATTGATTGCTGTAGGTGGTTCTACTCGTTCATGGCAGTCTATGGCATTAGAATGCATGCAAGCAACTTGTTTTACAAATGATTTTAAAGTTGTTGATATGTTTTTAGCTACACGTGTACCAGCGCCAAAACAATGTTTATTGCATGATGATATGATAAAACGTGCCTATGAAATAGGTGAGAATGTTATGATGTCATTAAATACACCAGTGGCTGAAAGAAAGTGGTTGGGAGATGAAAATATGGGCTGGTGTCCAAACTGTCACTCTAACGCTTTAATTTTAGGTGAAGTCCAATGGGATGGATTACATTTTCCAATTGAGTGTCAAGTATGTGGAGCCGGTGGGGATTTAGAAAAAACGGAAGACGGTAAATGGAAATTTGTTATTGCTGAAAATGGATTAAGTCGTGACCGTACTGATACTAAGGGCAGAGGATTCCATGTAGAGGAAATCATTCATACACAAGGTGGTTTTTATACAGAAGAAAATCTTGCAATTGTCAAAGAAAAGTTTGTTAAATATAAGGATTTAAATTTTTCAACAATTAAAATAGATTGATATTTTGTATCAAAATAGATATTAAAATTAAAAATTAACTTTGTTTATTAGTAGTAAGATTTTATGAATCTTACTACTTTTCTTTATTTGAAGATATTAAGAAATAAGTGGCTCTTTGAAAATTGAACAATGTTAGTTTTGGGAAATATGATATAATTTACTTGTAATTGTAAATTTAACGTGAAATGTTTGGACTATGAGAAAAGAGATTCAGTTAGAACTATATAAAAAGTGGTATTAGATATATTATGGGAGGGTTAAAATGATTAAGATTAGGAATGAAGAAAAAACAGATTATGAGAAAGTTGAAGAAATCACAAGAAAAGCCTTTTGGAACTTATATGTCCCTGGGTGTGGTGAACATTATTTAGTTCACGTTATGAGATCCCACAAAGATTTTATTCCAGAGTTAGACTTCGTCATTGAAGTTGATAATGAAATAATCGGGAATGTTATGTATACAAAAACAAGGCTAGTTGATGAGTCTGGGCAAGAAAAAGATATCCTTACTTTCGGTCCGGTTTGCATTGTACCAGAATATCAGAGAAAGGGATATGGGAAAAAGTTATTAGAGTATTCCTTTGAAAAGGCTATAGCACTTGGTTATGATGTGATCGTAATATTCGGAAACCCTGGCAATTATGTAAGTCGTGGATTTAAGAGCTGTAAAAAGAACAATGTGTGTCTTGAGAATGGGACATATCCGTCGCCAATGATGGTTAAAGAACTAAAACCAGGTGTTTTAGATGGTAGAAAGTATGTTTATTATGAGAGTCCTGTATTTGAGATAGATGAAAAAGATGTAGTAAGTTTTGATGAAGGTTTAGAAAAGTGGGAGAAAAAATACCAAGAGAGTCAAGAAGAGTTTTATATACACAGTCATTCTATTATACAGTAATTTAACTCTAATGGGATAAGAATAAAATAGGAGGAGTAGTTATGAAAAGATCAATGATGCAAGCATATGTTACAAGAAGCGATGAGGCTGTGGCTCTTTATCAAAAGGCTTTTGATGCAGTTCTAATCAGTAGTTATCTAAATGAAGATGGAACATTTTTTCATTCAGAGCTAGATATTGAAGGGGAAATTTTAGCCGTGGCAGAACGAAATTCAGATATTGGTAAAGAAACGGTTACTGGCAATGTAATGCAGTTTTGTTTACATTATGGAGAAGGTAATGAAGATAAGGTAAGGAAAGCTTATGAAGTGTTAAAAACTGATGCTACAATCTTGATGCCCCTTGCACCATGTGAATTCAGTTCACTTATGGCAGATTTCATTGATAAGTATGGTATTAGATGGTGCCTGTTTGTGTAACATGACTTTTTTAGGTAAAGAATAAAATGAGTACAAATCCAAATCATGCTGAACAGGGCTACTACAAACCTGTTTAAATAAATATAGATATAGTTTATAATAAAGCTTAGTAGAATTGTAGATGGGAGCTTATTTTGAAATGAGAGAATTGAAAAGTGTTGAAGAGAAAATTTTAGATAGAGCATTATATTTAATAGGAAAAAACAAGACAATGGATGTGCCTGTTCGTGCGATTGCAAAAGAAGCAAATGTAAATGTAAGTGCTATAAATTATTATTTTAGAAGCAAAGAGGAAATGTTAAAGCAAGTAAGACAATTTTATTTAACTAATACCGAATCAGTAGTAGTAATATTAAATAATGAAGAATATGCAAATGAAGAAAAGTTAATGTTAGCTGCTAATGAAATAATGGAGTATATGTTAAGATTTCCAGGAGTAACTGTAATCTTGAGAGAGGCTTTAAAAAACAATAAAAATGATGAAATTTCAACACTTATAGTAAATGAAAATAATAATATGTATAAGAAAATAGAAAGATTATTAGAGGAAATAACTATAAATAATAAAATGCCACTGCAACATAAAATGGCAATATTTATGGCATCTATTACACACATAATTGAAAATAATGATATTATGGAATTTAATAGCGGTGCTATAGACACGAAAGAAGATAGAATAGGATTTATACAAAATTTAATCAAGATTTTAAAGACTGCTTAAAGATGTAGTCTTTTTATTTTGAAATAATTATCTGAATATTACGAAATTAAAACAAAACGTATTAAACATATTGATTTAAATTGTTAAACAATCTATAATATTTTTATAGATTATATTTAAAAACAGTACTGTAAACAATTAAATTAAGATTTAGAAAATTTTTTTTGAAAAAATAATGTTAAAAAAATAACTAAAGTACAAAACTAGGAGGAGAATTAAATGGCTTATAATAAACTATTTAGTGAAATAAAAATTAAGGGGTTAGAGTTAAAAAATAGAATTGTATTTCCAGCCATGGGAACAAAGATGGCAACAGAGGATAAGTTTGTAACACAGCAAGTTATTGATTATCATGTAGCAAGAGTAGTAGGTGGATGTGGTCTTAATTTTACAGAGGTTTGTTCAGTATACGCTCCTGCATCACCAAAGAAATTTTTATCCATAGCTGAAGATAAATATATAGACGGATTAAAAAAATTAACAGATGCAATTCACGAAGCTGGTGGTAAGGCAGGAGTTCAGCTTTGGCTTGGTGGACTAGCTGTTGCAAGCGATCCAGAGGCAATGGTTATTATTCCAAGTGATATTCCAGTACCAGGTACTGAATATACTATGAAGGGTGCAAGTATTGAAACTATAAAAGAATCAATAAAAGCTTTCGGTGAAGCAGCAAGACGTGCAGTTGAAGCAGGATTTGATACAATAGAATATCATGCTGGACATAATTATGTTCCTCACTCATTTTTAACACCTTTCTTTAACAGAAGAGAGGATGAGTATGGCGGTTCTCTTGAGAATCGTGCAAGATTTTCAATTGAAGCTATAAAAGCAATTAGAGAAAATATACCAGAGGATATGCCTTTATTTATGCGTATAGTTGCCCATGACGATTATTTAGAAGGTGGACTTACTATAGAAGACACTATTGAGTTTTGTAAAATGGCAAAAGAAGCTGGAGTTGATGTAGTAGATGTATCTCGTGGTAATTTCTCAAGTGCTGCAATAAAATTTGAAGTTCCTCCAGTTGACTTGGAAAGAGGATTTAACGTAGAAAATGCTGCTAGAATAAGAAAAGAAACAGGTCTTGTAACTGTTGCAGTAGGAAGAATAAACGATCCAGTTCTTGCAGAAGAAATATTAGAAGATGATAAAGCTGATATGGTAGTAATGGGGCGTGCACAACTTGCAGACCCAGAATTCTGTAATAAAGCTAAGGACGGTAAGGAAGATACTATTGTTAAGTGTGTAGGTTGTAATCAAGGTTGCTATGATGGTTTTGTATCAACTGAAATGCCATTTATAACTTGTCTTAGAAATCCTGCTTTGGGAAGAGAAGGGGAGTATTCTTTGGTTAAAACAGATTCACCTAAAAAAGTTCTAATTGCTGGTGCTGGAATTGGGGGACTTGAAGCAGGTATTATATTAAAGAGAAGAGGACACAATCCTATAATTTGTGAAGCTTCTAGCTCTTTTGGAGGTCAATTCGCATTAGCTGGAGAGGCTCCTAGAAAAGAAGAAATGAAAGAGGCGGCTCTATCTAGAGGTAAGCAGGCAATAAATGAAGGTGTAGAAATAAGATTAAATGCGCCTGTTACAGTAGAGTTAATTGAAGAAATTAAACCTGATGAGGTTATTATAGCTATAGGTTCTGCACCTATGAGTTTAAATGTCCCAGGAGCTAACCTTTCACATGTGACTAATTCTCATGATGTACTTGCTGGTAGATCAAATGCTTCTGGTAAAGTTGTAGTAATAGGGGGAGGATTAGTTGGACTTGAAGTTGCAGAATATCTAAATGGAAAAGCTGAAAGTATTACTGTTGTAGAAATGCTTGATCAAGTTGCTAAAGATCTAGGTCAATTACGTAATATTTGTGTAATGGAAAGTCTATATACTGAAGGGGTAAAGACAATAACTAGTGCAAAATGTGTTGAAATAGAAGAAAAATCAGTTGTTATCGAGAAGGATGGAAAACTTGAAAAACTACCATGTGATTCAGTTATAGTTGCAATAGGTGCAAGATCAAGAAACTTTGATGATATAAGCAAATATTGTGAAGACAAAAACATTCCATTCCATGCAGTTGGTGATGCAGTTCGTGCACGTAGAGCACTTAATGCTGTAGCTGAAGCAAGTGAAGTGGCTAGAGTAATTTAATATTAATAAATCTTAATTTATGTAAAAAGGTTTAGCGTGAAGCTAAACCTTTTTTTCAAAATATGAAAATCTATTGACTTGGAGTTAACTCAAAGGAATATGATTAGCTTAGAAATATAAGTAAAGACTAGAAGGAGTGAAGTGGGAATACCATAGACTCATTAGATAGTTTTGAGTTCATTAAAATTTGAATACTTAAGGAGGAGCTAATAATGAAAAAAAGTATATTAGGATCAGGGAAAAGTACGCTTGAGGTTTCTACTATTGGGTTAGGATGTATGGGAATGACACATGGATTTGGTGGGGTATCAGATGAAGCGGAAATGATAAAAGTTATTCGTGGAGCTGTAGAAAGTGGAATTACAATGTTTGATACAGCAGAATGCTATCAGAATGAGGATGGAACTATTTTTAATGAAACATTGGTCGGAAAGGCATTGAAGTCTTATAGAGATCAGGTTGTTATTGCAACAAAATGTGGAATTAAAGTTGTTGATGGAAAACAGGTTTTAGATGCTAGACCAGAAGTAATTAGAGATTCATTAGAAGGATCATTAAAAAGATTGCAGACAGACTATGTGGATTTATATTACTTACACAGAGTTGATCCCAATACTCCAATTGAAGTGGTAGCACAGACAATGAAGGAGTTAATGGAGGAAGGCAAGATTAAACATTGGGGACTTTCAGAGGCTGGAATTGAAACTATTAAAAAAGCACACGCTATTTGCCCTTTAACAGTTGTAGAAAGTGAATACTCTATGCTTTGGAGAGAGCCTGAAAAAGAATTATTACCTTTATTAGAGGAATTAGGGATTGGATTTGTACCCTTTGCACCTTTAGGAAAAGGTTTTTTAACAGCCACTATAGATACTAATCAAACCTTTGCAAAAAATGATACAAGAAGTAAACAACCACGTTTTAAAAAAGAAAACATGGAAGCTAATCAAGTATTAGTGGATTTAGTTAAAAGGATTGCAGCTGAAAAAGATGTAACACCAGCACAGGTTGCATTAGCATGGGTAATAGCTCAAAAACCATTTATTGTGCCAATCCCAGGAAGCAGAAAACTAAGCAGAATCGAAGAAAACATTGGAGCCTTAAATATAGAATTAACTACAGAAGAATTAACAAGAATAAGGGAGGCTTTAAATAATTTAGAGCTAAAGGCAGATCGTTGGGATCCAAACTCAGCTAATGCAAAGAGAGTTGGTAAATAACTATAGGATCATCATAAAATAGATATAAATAAAGTAAATCCTCTGTGTTGTTATATTTATTAGTATAACGGTGCAGAGAATTTTTATATTATTAAATTAATCAATCTCAATAAGCTTTTCAATATATGAAAATAAGTCTGCTGGCTGCTCTTTGCATGATATTTTATAATAATTTAGAGATATAGATATTTAAGAAACTAAATGCTCAACTTAAGGTGTAGAAGTTTCCTCTGATGATTCTGAATCAGAAAGACTCCATTCTCCAGGGTTACTTGTATCAGGTATACGGTGATTCATGATGTCCTGATACCAGGTTACTTTATGCTGAATATATCGATATCGTTCATTCATTTCTCTTAACTGTTCCTCTAACTGTTTCTTTTGATTTAAAATAATTTCATACCTTGTTTCTATAGTGGATTCTCCTTGTAAACACAAGTTTACATAGTCCTTCACTGCGTGTAAGGACATACCAGATCCCCTAAGATTTCTTATTCCGACAAGCCAATTTTTAGAGCGCTCATCAAAAAGCCTCTTACCACTCTTATCACGTTGTAAAGAAGGAACTAAGCCTAGATCTGTATAATATCTTACTGTATGTTCTGACATATTAATAAGTTTTGATATCTCTTTTACTGTATACATTTTTACCTCCTCAAAAAAACACTTGACTTAGAGTTACTCTAATAGAATAAAATTATTTTAACACAGAAAAGGTAATTATGTAAGTATAGCTGTGATTCATAACTAATAAAGAACAAGATAAAATTGGTGTAGATGAGAGGAGAAATAAATATGGAATTTGTAGAATTAAACAATGGTTTAAAAATGCCAATTTTGGGATATGGAGTATTCCAAATTGCAGATCAAAAAGAATGTGAAAGATGTGTACTAGATGCAATAGAGGTAGGATATCGTCTAATTGATACTGCTCAAGCTTATGGAAATGAAGAAGCAGTTGGAAAAGCAGTAAAAAAATGCGGTGTTCCAAGAGAAGAATTATTTATAACTACGAAAGTGTGGATAGCTAATGCTGGATATGAAAAGGCAAAAGCCTCAATTGAGGAATCTCTTAGAAAGATGCAATTAGATTACTTAGATTTAGTATTGATTCATCAACCCTTTAATGATTATTATGGAACATATCGTGCAATGGAAGATCTATATGAAGAAGGAAAAATCAGAGCAATAGGAGTAAGTAATTTTTATCCTGACAGATTAATTGACATCACTAAATTCAATAAAATAGCTCCAGCAGTAAATCAAGTTGAAACACATGTGTTTAATCAACAAGTAAAACCACAAGAAATTATGAAGAAATATGGAGTACAGATTCAAGCTTGGGCACCATTTGCAGAAGGGAAAAATAACTTATTTGCTAATGAAACATTAAAAGAAGTTGGAGATAAATATAATAAGTCAGTTGCACAAGTTGCTTTAAGATATCTTGTTCAAAGAGGGGTATCAGTACTACCTAAATCAGTTAGTAAGGAAAGAATGATACAAAACATTGATGTATTTGATTTTGAGTTAACATTAGAGGATATGGATGCTATAGCAGCTTTAGATAAAGCAGAAAGTCTATTTTTCTCACACTATGATCCGCAAACTGTTGAATACTTAACAAGTTTAGTAAGATAGAACTAAGGGTTATATGTAATTTATAGAAAATATAGAAATAAAAATTATACAACAAAGTATGGGGGAGAATATGAAGAAAACATTATATCTAATGAGACATGGGCAAACTTTATTTAATCTTAGAAGAAAGGTTCAAGGATGGTGTGATTCACCATTAACTGAATTAGGCATGAACCAAGCGAAAATTGCAGGACAATATTTTAAAGATAACAATATTACATTTGATCATGCTTATTCATCTACATCAGAAAGGGCTTGTGATACTTTAGAACAGGTTGCTGATATACCTTATGTAAGAGTAAGAGGATTAAAGGAGTGGAATTTTGGAAGGTTTGAAGGAGAGAGCGAAGACTTGAATCCAAAGCTTCCTTATGGAGACTTTTTTGTTCAATTCGGTGGAGAAGGTGAAATGGAATTGAGAGATAGAGTTTCAGCTGCACTACTGGAAATTATGAATAAAGAAGATCATCAAATAGTATTAGCTGTTTCTCATGGGGCTTCATGCAGAAGTTTTATGAGAAAATGGGCGCATACTAGTGATGTTGATCAAAAAGAAAGACTTGGAAACTGTTGCATATTAAAATTTGAATATGAAAATAATGAATTTAGGCTTGTAGAAATTATTAATCATGATTTTGATAAGCTTATTTAAGAATTTATAAATCAAATAGAAATTTGACTTGGAGTTACTAAGTAATTGCCCAATAAATTTTAAATAAAATTAATAGAAGTACCTCAAAAAAATTTTTGAAGTACTTCTATTTTTTAAGTGATGAAACTTCACTACTTTTTATCTAAAACATAAAAAAATACTTGACTTGGAGTTAACTCAAAGGAATATGATTGACCTATTAAAAGATGAAAAAATTGCTAGGACACCATAGTCGCCTATGTATGGAGGGAGTAAATTTATGAAAATTACTGATTTCGCAAAAGAGTATCATGAGAAAATGTTTCCAGGGTATGAATCTAAGTTTTTAGAAACAGATCCAGAGTTTATAGAAAGATTTGATAATTTTGCATTTGATGAGGTGATAAATAGTGATGATTTAGATGGACGTACACGTATGATAGCTATTGTTGCTACACTTGTTGGAGCTCAATGTTTAAATGAATATAAAGCCATGATGAAAGCTTCAATGAATTTTGGTGTTACTCCAGTTGAAATTAAAGAAATTGTTTATCAGGCAGTAGCTTATCTAGGAATAGGAAGGGTATTTGACTTTTTACATGCTACAAATGATGTATTAACTGAATGTGGTATTCCATTACCCTTAGGAGGTCAATCAACTACAACAATAGAAAACAGATTAGAAAAAGGAATTCAGGCACAAATAGATATCTTTGGCCCTCAAATGGAGGAGTTTTATAAATCTGGGCCAGAAGAATCACGTCATATAAATAATTGGTTAGCAGATAATTGTTTTGGAGATTATTACACACGTACAGGACTTGATTATAAAATGAGAGAAATGATTACATTTTGCTTCTTATCAGCGCAAGGAGGCTGTGAACCACAACTTACCAGTCACGCAGCAGCCAATATGAGAATTGGGAATGATAAACAATTTTTGATTAATATTATATCTCAATGTATTCCGTATATAGGATATCCAAGAAGTTTAAATCCACTTCGTTGTGTAAATGAGGCAGCAAAATTTGAAAAGTAAATTGACACTAGAGTAAAAATAAGGAGGAATTATAATGAAAGAAGTTATACTTTGGACCGGTGCTGGGCAAATTGGCATGTCGATAGCAAGAAGAATCGGCTTTGGTAAGAAAATTGTTGTTGGTGACAAGAAACTAGAAAATGCCAAGGTTATTGCTAAAGTTATGAATAAAGCTGGATTTGATGTGGTACCTGTGGAAACAGACATTTCTTCCAGAGAATCTATTTTGAATTTAATTACAGAAGGTCAGAAATATGGAGAAATAACTGCGCTTATCAATTCAGCAGGTGTTTCACCTAGCCAGGCGCCTATTGAAGTGATTTTGAAGGTGGATTTATACGGAACGGCAGTACTATTGGAGGAAGTCGGTAAAGTAATAGCTCCAGGAGGTGTTGGGGTGACAATTTCAAGCCAGTCAGGACACAGAATGCCTCAATTGGGAATTGAAATTGATGAACAATTGGCAACCACACCAACTGAAGAACTTCTAAGCTTAGAAATTCTTCAGCCAAAAAATATTAAGGATACATTGCACGCTTATCAAATAGCGAAACGATGTAATGAGAAGCGAGTAATGTTTGAATCTATACGCTGGGGTGAAAAAAATGCTCGTATAAACTCTATTTCTCCAGGGATTATAGTAACCCCATTAGCTATTGATGAATTCAATGGTCCAAGAGGAGATTTTTATAAAAATATGTTTGCTAAGTGTCCTGCCAGACGTCCGGGCAATGTCGTCAACTTAGCATAGTATAAATAATAAAATTACGCATAAATAAAAAAAATTAAGCTATTTACATTAAAAAATGGTATAATTAATAGACCTACTGGAAAAGTAGA
>NZ_JAKGTG010000038.1:0-45670 GCF_022324845.1 Clostridium sp. YIM B02506 | reverse complement strand
ATTTCTATTATATAAAAAATACCTACAGACTAAACACTTTTTTTCATGTGTCCAGTCTATAGGTATCATTTTAGGGAAACCTCTCTTTTTTCATTAAAAAAACTGTGAATTTATTTGACAGAGTATTATCAATATAGATAGGATAAATTTTATATTCAATACAATTTTATCCTGATAAGAGATAAAACAGCTTTGATATTAATTTATTTAATAGAGAAAAATGCCATAAAAGCCTTGCAAATAACTTTTATACATATTATAATCATATTGAAGTCAAAGAGTTGGTCATTTTTTTTGAAATTAATTGTTATAATATTAACAAAGAGTTAATAAAACAGTTATATAATTTAACAAAAAACCAATAATTTGTCTAAAATTGTATTATGAAACCTACTAAAAATTTAGCTTTATATTTTAAGGAGGATTACCACCATGGAATTAAAAAATGTTACTCTTGAAAAGAAAGAAAGAGTTGCGGTAGTGACTATCAATAGACCAAAAGCTTTAAATGCTTTAAACTCAGAAACATTAAAGGATTTAGACGTAGTTATTAACGAATTAGAAAATGATAAAGATTGCTATGTAGTTATTTTAACAGGTGCTGGTGAAAAGTCATTTGTTGCAGGCGCAGATATTTCAGAAATGAAAGATTTAAACGAAGCACAAGGTGAAGAATTCGGTATTTTAGGCAATAAAGTTTTTAGAAGATTAGAGAATTTAGACAAGCCAGTAATAGCTGCTATATCAGGTTTTGCTCTAGGTGGAGGTTGTGAACTTGCAATGTCATGTGATATAAGAATAGCATCTGAAAAAGCAAAATTCGCACAACCAGAAGTTGGTCTAGGAATAACTCCAGGTTTTGGTGGAACTCAAAGATTACCAAGATTAGTTGGCTTAGGAAAAGCTAAAGAATTAATTTATACATGTGACATTATTAAAGCTGACGAAGCATTAAGAATAGGATTAGTTAATAAAGTTGTTCCTCTAGAAAATCTTATGGAAGAAGCTTTTGCTATGGCTAATAAAATAGCAGAAAATGCACCTATAGCAGTTAAGCTATGCAAAGATGCAATAAACAGAGGAATGCAAGTTAATATAGATGAAGCAATAGCAATAGAAGCACAAGATTTCGGAAAATGTTTCTCAACAGAAGATCAAAAAGAAGGAATGAATGCTTTTATCGAAAGAAGAGCTAAAAGCTTCCAAAACAAATAATTAAGGTACGAATTAAGGAGGTAAAAATATGAATTTCGCATTGACAAAAGAACAACAATTAGTAAGACAAATGGTTAGAGAATTTGCATTAAATGAAGTAAAGCCTATAGCAGGTGAAATTGATGAAACAGAAGAGTTTCCAATGGAAAACACTAAAAAGATGGCTAAACTTGGAATGTTAGGTATTCCATTTAAAAAAGAATATGGTGGAGCTGGTGGAGACACCTTATCATATATAATGACAGTAGAAGAATTATCAAAGGTATGTGGAACTCACGGAGTTATAGTTTCAGCTCATACTTCATTATGTGCATGTGTAGTTGACGCATTTGGTAATGCAGCACAAAAAGAAAAATATCTTCCAGCATTAGCTAAAGGTGAAAAACTTGGTGCTTTCGGATTAACTGAACCAGGTGCTGGTACAGATGCATCAGGACAACAAACTACTGCTGTTTTAGATGGAGATAATTATATATTAAACGGATCAAAAATATTCATAACAAATGGTGGAGTTGCAGAAACTTTCATAATATTTGCTATGACAGATAGAAGCAAAGGAACAAAAGGAATATCTGCTTTCATAGTAGAAAAAAGCTTCCCAGGATTCTCAATAGGTAAATTAGAAAACAAGATGGGTATAAGAGCATCTTCAACTACAGAACTTATCATGGAAAACTGTATAGTTCCAAAAGAAAACTTATTAGGAGCTGAAGGAAAAGGCTTTGGTATAGCAATGAAAACTCTTGATGGAGGAAGAATTGGTATAGCTGCTCAAGCATTAGGACTTGCTGCAGGAGCTTTAGAAGAAGCAATTGCTTACATGCAAGAAAGAAAACAATTTGGTAGACCACTTTCAGCATTCCAAGGATTACAATGGATGATAGCTGATATGGATGTTAAAGTAGAAGCTGCAAGACAACTTGTTTATAAAGCTGCATGGCTTAAAGATCAAGGACTTCCATATTCATTAGATGCTGCAAGAGCAAAATTATTTGCGTCAGAAGTAGCTATGGAAGTAACAACTAAAGCAGTTCAAATATTTGGTGGATACGGATATACTAAAGAATATCCAGTAGAAAGATTAATGAGAGATGCTAAGATAACTGAAATCTATGAAGGAACTTCAGAAGTTCAAAGAATGGTTATCGCTGCAAATGTTATAAAGTAATTAAGGGAGGCTTAATAATATGAAAATAGTAGTTTGTTTAAAGCAAGTTCCAGATACAACAGCTGTAAGAATAGATCCAAAAACAGGAACACTTATAAGAGATGGAGTTCCATCAATTATAAATCCAGAAGATAAACACGCATTAGAAGAAGCATTAGTTCTTAAAGAAACTTACGGAGCAACAGTTACAATAGTAAGTATGGGACCTCCACAAGCAAAAGATGCTTTAAGAGAAGCATTATCTATGGGAGCAGATGAAGCTATATTAATAACTGATAGAGCATTTGCAGGATCAGATACTCTTGCAACTTCAAAAGCATTAGCAGGAGTTTTAAAGAAATTAGAATACGATATAATATTTGCTGGAAGACAAGCAATTGATGGAGATACTGCACAAGTTGGACCAGAAATAGCTGAACATTTAGATATTCCACAAGTAACTTACGTTCAAGAAGTAAAAGTAAATGGTGACTTATTAACTATAAACAGAGCATTAGAAGATGGATATGAATTAGTTGAAGTAAAAACACCAGTATTATTAACAGCAATAAAAGAATTAAATAACCCAAGATACATGAACATCGCAAGTATATTTGATACTAAAGATGCTGAAATTAAAGTTTGGTCAGTGAATGATATTGATGTAGATAAAGCTGAGCTTGGATTGCCAGGTTCTCCAACTAAGGTTAAGAAATCTATGACTAAGGAAACTAAGGGAGCTGGAGAATTAGTTGAAAAACCAGCAAAAGAAGCAGCTAGTTACGTTTTAGAAAAATTAAAAGAAAAACACTACATCTAATATTAGGAGGTAAGAGTAATGAGTAATATAGCAGATTACAAAGGAGTTTGGGTTTTCGCTGAGCAAAGAGAAGGAGAACTTCAAAAGGTTTCTCTTGAATTATTAGGCGAAGGTAGAAAAATTGCAGATAAATTAGGAGTAAAACTTACGGCTTTACTTCTTGGAAATAATGTATCAAATTTAGTAGAAGAATTAGCTACTCATGGAGCAGACGAAGTTTTAGTAGCTGAACATGAATTACTAACTCATTATACAACTGACGGATATACAAAGGTTATTTGTGACCTTGCAAATGATAGAAAACCAGAAATATTATTTATAGGAGCTACATTTGTAGGAAGAGATTTAGGTCCTAGAGTAGCAGCTAGATTAACAACTGGATTAACTGCTGACTGTACTTCATTAGATATAGATGAAAATGGAAAGTTCTTATTAGCTACTAGACCTGCTTTTGGTGGTAACTTAATGGCTACTATAGCTTGTCAAGATCACAGACCACAAATGGCTACAATAAGACCAGGAGTTTTCACTAAATCAGATAAAGTTGAAAATAACGCTGAAGTAATTAAAGTTGAAGTTAAACTTGCACAAGAAGATGTAAGAACAAAAGTTATAGAAATAGTTAAAGAGAAAAAAGACGTAGTTGATATAAGTGAAGCTAATTTCATAGTTTCTGGTGGTAGAGGAGTTGGATCTAAAGAAAACTTCAAACTATTAGCAGATTTAGCAGAAGCTTTAGGTGGAACAGTTGGTGGTTCTAGAGCAGCTATAGAAAAAGAATGGATAGACAAAAACTATCAAGTAGGTCAAACAGGAAAAACAGTTAGACCTAATATATATATAGCATGTGGTATATCAGGAGCTATACAACACGTTGCTGGTATGCAAGATTCAGATTTAATTATAGCAATAAACAAGGATGCTAATGCACCAATAATGAAATTAGCTGACTATGCTATAGTTGGAGATTTAACAAAAGTTGTTCCAGAATTAACAGCTCAAGTAAAAGCATTAAAAGAAAATGCATAATTGTTAATTACCTAAATTTAGGTTACAATAATATAGGGGGAGAAATCCCCCCCTTAGAAAACACCTTAAAATAATGGAGGTTTGTAATATGGAAAAGATTTTTGTTCTTGGTGCAGGTACTATGGGAGCAGGTATTGTTCAAGCGTTTGCACAAAAAGGTTTTGAAGTAATAGTAAGAGATATTAAAGATGAATTTGTAGATAGAGGACTTGCTGGAATTCAAAAGAATGTTGAAAAGTTAGCAGCTAAAGGTAAAATAACTGAAGAAGATAAGGATGCAATCCTTTCAAGAATTTCAGGAACTACTGATTTAAATTTAGCAGCTGATTGTGATTTAGTTGTTGAAGCAGCAGTAGAAAACATGAAAATTAAAAGAGAAATATTCGCTCAATTAGATGAAATTTGTAAGCCAGAAACTATTTTAGCTTCAAATACTTCATCTCTTTCAATAACAGAAGTAGCAGCAGCTACAAAAAGACCAGATAAAGTTATAGGAATGCATTTCTTCAACCCAGCACCTATAATGAAATTGGTTGAAGTAATCAGAGGAATGGCTACTTCAAATGAAACATTTGAAGCAGTTAAAGAAGTTTCTGTAGCTATTGGTAAAGAACCAGTAGAAGTAGCAGAAGCTCCAGGATTTGTTGTTAACAGAATCCTTATCCCTATGATTAATGAAGCAGTAGGAATACTTGCAGAAGATATCGCTTCTGCAGAAGACATAGATACAGCTATGAAACTTGGTGCTAATCACCCAATGGGACCTTTAGCATTAGGAGACCTTATAGGTCTAGATGTTTGTCTAGCTATCATGGATGTACTTTACACTGAAACAGGTGACACTAAGTACAGAGCTCACTCACTTCTAAGAAAGTATGTTAGAGCTGGATGGTTAGGAAGAAAGAGTGGAAGAGGATTCCACAACTATAACGCTTAATTTAGCTTACATTTTACCACTATATAAATCCAAAGAATCCCCTTGCAATTTATTGCAGGGGGATTTTTTATTAAAGTTGAATAAATTTTAGGGTATAATTTATATTAAGAATATAAAAAACAGGAGAAAAATATGAAAATTAATGAATGGCAAATGAATATATTTGACTCTTTGTATGATGGAGTACTTATAGCAGATAGAGAGTTCAGGGTTGTATATATAAATCCAGCATATACTAGAATTACAAATGTAAATTATGAAGATATAATAGGAAAAGAAATAAGTGAAGTTAGATTAGGAAGTAAACTCCCAGAGGTAATCTCAAGTGGAAAGAAACTAATAGGAATTAAAAGAAAGGTTTCCGGTATAGAGTATATAGTTAATATAGTTCCTATAATAGAGAATAATGATATAGTCGGTGGCATTTCTATATTGAATGAAATTAACGATATATATAAATTGGTTGAGGAATTAAGAAAGTCAAATGATATAATAAAGGATTTAAAAGATAAAGTTAAAAATATAGGAAATCAAGCTAGATATGTTTTTGACGATATAGTTGGAGAAGATCCTAAGACAATTGAAACAAAAGCACTTGCGATTAAGATAGCAAAAAAAGATTTAAATGTTTTAATAACTGGAGAAAGCGGAACTGGAAAAGAGCTTATTGCTCAGGCAATACATAATGAAAGTGAAAGAAGGAATAAGCCCTTTGTAGCTATAAACTGTGCAACTTTAGAAAGTAACTTTCTAGAGAGTGAGTTATTTGGATATTCTGAAGGTGCATTCACTGGAGCAAAAAAAGGGGGCAAAAGAGGACTGTTTTTAGAAGCCAGTGGTGGAACTCTATTTTTAGATGAGTTATCAGAGATGGATTATAAACTTCAAGCAAAACTATTAAGAACTCTTCAAGAAAATATTATTAGACCTATAGGAGGAGTAGCGGAAATTCCTATTGATGTCAGAATAATAGCTGCGACCAACAGAAATTTAGAAACAATGATAGAAAATAATGAATTTAGAAGAGATTTATACTATAGAATAGCTATATTTACAGTAAACTTGCTTCCTTTAAGAGAAAGAAGAAAAGATATAATACCTCTATCAAAGAATTTTTTAAAAAGAATTGAAAAGAAATTCAGAAAAGATTTATCTCTAAATGAAGAAGTGTTGAAGTTACTAGAAAGTTTTAAGTGGTCAGGTAATGTGAGAGAGTTAAAAAATTCAATAGAATTTGCGGCAATGATGACTGAGGATAATGAAATAAAAATCAGTGATCTTCCCAAAAAGATTCAGGAGGAAGGGTTTATACATAATCTAATTCCTATTAAAACTTTAGAGGATATAATAAAAGAAACTGAAAAAAATGAAATTGAAAAAGCTATAAAACTGTATGGAGATACTGTTGAAGGAAAAAAATCAGCTGCAAAAGCTTTAGGAATTTCTTTAGCATCTTTATACAATAAAATTAAATAATGAGAGAGTGCGACCTCTTTCTAAAATATTAGAAACTTTAAGAAATGATTTCTAATATTTTAGAAAGAGGTTTATTGTATATATTTACAGGGCTTGTAAAAGGATTTCATAAAGTTATGATAATAAGTTTCTAAAATTTTAGAAATTCATAAACAGTATAGAAATAAAAATTAGAGAAATAGTGCAGTTTAGCAGTTGAAAACTTTGGCATAATACTTGCGTATATAGATATATGTGATTGCAGTAAAGGAGGGTTAGTTTTGAAAAAAGTTAGAGTAGGATCTGGAGCAGGATATGGTGGAGATAGAATAGAGCCAGCTGTAGATATTATGACTTATGGAAATCTAGACTATATAATTTTTGAATGCTTAGCTGAAAGAACTATATCTTTAGCACAGCTAGAAAAATTAAAAGATAAAAATAAAGGGTATAATGAACTATTAGAATATAGAATGGAAAAAATAATACCTTTATGTGTAGAAAAAAAGGTCAAAGTAATTACTAATATGGGTGCAGCAAATCCATTAGCAGCAGCAGAAGTTATAAAAAGAATAGCAGAAGAAAAGAACATTAAAAATCTAAAAATAGCTGCAGTACTTGGAGACGATGTATTTAGTGAAATAAATGGATATATGGATTATGAGATTATTGAAACAGGTGAAAAAATTGAATCCATTAAAGATAAGATAATTTCTGCTAATGCCTATATAGGAGTTAAAGGAATAATAGAAGCTTTAGAAAATAATGCAGACATCATAATTACAGGAAGAGTAGCAGATCCTGCATTAGTATTAGCTCCATTAATTTATGAGTTTGGGTGGAAAGAAGATGAGTATGATAAACTTGCAAAAGGTATAGTGGCAGGACATTTACTAGAATGTGGTGCTCAAGTATGCGGAGGATATTATGCTGATCCAGGATATAAGGATGTACCAGACTTATGGAATATAGGATTTCCTATAGCTGATATTTATGAAGATGGAGAAATTAATCTATCAAAACTTGAAAAGTCTGGAGGAGTAATTTCTACAGAAACTTGTAAAGAACAATTGATATATGAGATTCATGATCCTGAAAATTACCTTACACCTGATGTTATAGCAGATTTTTCAGAAATAAGTGTTGAAGATATAGGAAAAGATAGAGTTTCAATAAAAGGAGCCAAAGGTAAAAAGAAGACCGGTTTACTAAAAACCAGTGTAGGGTATAAAGATTGTTACATTGGTGAAGGTGAAATAAGCTACGGTGGCGCAGGAGCATATGAAAGAGCAAAGCTAGCTGGAGATGTAATAAGGAAGAGACTAGAATATATAAATCTTCCTATTGAAGAATTAAGAATAGATTTTATTGGAGTTAATTCTTTATTTAAAGATAAAATAAGTGATAGCATAAGTAACTTTAGAAGTGATTATACAGAGGTTAGATTAAGAGTAGCGGCTAGAACTAAAACAAAAGAAGATGCAAAAATAATAGGAAATGAAGTTGAAGCCTTATATACAAATGGACCAGCAGCTGGTGGCGGAGTTAGAAAATATGTCAGAGAAATAATATCAATAGCCTCAATATTAATACCAGAAGAGTCCATAAAAACTGAAGTTGTTTATAGGGAGGTATAATTATGAAATTAAGGGAGATAGCCCATTCAAGAACTGGTGATAAAGGAAATATATCTAATATCTCATTAATTGTTTATGACATGGATGACTACGAAAAAATAAAAGCCTATGTTACAGAGGAAAAAGTAAAAGCATGGTTTCATGACATTGTAAAAGGTGAAGTAAGAAGATATGAACTCCCAAAACTTGGAGCACTTAACTTTGTACTTGAAAAAGCTTTAGGTGGTGGAGTTACTAAATCTTTAGCCATTGATATGCATGGGAAAACATTGAGTTCTGCACTTTTAGAGATGGAAATTTGATTTATAAATAGGAGATTTTTTAATGAATAAGCTAACATCAGTTAATGAAGTTATAAAAAAGATTAAAGATGGCAATTCAATTATGGTTGGAGGATTTTTAAAAAATGGACATCCAGAAGTATTAGTTAATGCTTTATCTGATTCAGAAGTAAAAAATTTAACCATCATATCTAATGATACAGGAACAACTGAATGTGCCTTATATAAAGTAATAGCAAATAGGCAGGCATCTAGAATAATAGCATCCTATATAGGTGCTAATCCAGAGACGGGCAAGCTATTAATGAATGGAGAAGCTGATGTTCAACTATTTCCTCAAGGAACCCTTGCAGAAAAGATAAGAGCAGGGGGAGCTGGATTGGGAGGATTTCTAACACCAGTAGGAGTAGGAACAATAGTTGAAGAGGGAAAAGAGAAACTTAAACTTAATGAAGTAGAGTATTTATTAGAACTACCTTTAAAAGCTGATGTTGCACTTATTAGAGCACACAAAGCAGATAAACATGGTAATCTTAGTTTTAAAGGTTCAACTAGAAACTTTAATGTAATAATGGCTATGGCAGCAGATTATGTTGCAGTAGAGGTAGAAGAATATGTTGATGAAATAGATCCCAATAATGTTGTGGTACCAGGAATACTTATAGATGCTATTGTAAAGGTGGGTGAAGTGTAACATGGATAAAAGAGAACTTATCGCCAGAAGAGTAGCTCAAGAGTTTAGAGATGGAAATGTAGTAAACTTAGGCATAGGAATACCAACTTTAGCAGCAAACTACATAACAAATGATATTCAAGTTGTACTCCAATCAGAAAATGGAATATTAGGATTAGGTCCAGAGAGTAATGAAGATAATATTGACGAAAGCATTGTTGATGCAGGAGGAAAGCCGAAGACTATAGTTCAAGGCGGAGCATTTTTTGATAGTGCATTCTCATTTTCGCTAATAAGAGGTGGACATGTTGATATAACAGTTTTAGGCGCTCTTGAAGTTGATGAAGAAGGAAACCTGTCAAACTGGATGATACCTAACAAAAAAGTTCCAGGTATGGGTGGAGCTATGGATTTAGTTGTAGGTGCCAAGAAAACAATAATTGCAATGGAACATGTAAATAGAGATGGGAAAGCAAAAATATTAGAAAAATGTGTACTTCCACTGACAGCAGCAAAGCAAGTAAATAAAATAATAACTGACCTTTCAGTAATTGATGTAGTTAAAGGTGAAGGTTTAGTACTAAGAGAAATAGCAGAAGGATTATCCGTAGAAGATTTAAAAAGATTGACACAAGCAAAGTTTAATATAGCTAAAGACCTTAAAATAATTACTTTATAAATTCTTAAATTTATATGTTTAAGGAGGAAAAAATGAGATTAATTATTAATGCAGATGATTTTGGATTAACCTTAGGAATATCTAAAGGTATAATCGAAGGATTAAAAAATGGAATAATAACTGATACATCAGCTATGGTTAACTCAAAGTATTTTGAAGAAAGTTTAGACTTAGCTAAAGCAGCTGGAATTAAATCTATGGGAGTTCATTTAAATATAACTGCTTTAAGACCTATAAGTAAGTCTCAGTATGTAAAAACAATAATAGATTCAGAAGGTAATTTCTATAAAAATCCTAGCTTAATACCTAAGGGTTACAGCTATGAAGAAATAGAAAGAGAGCTTAGAGCACAGATAGAAAAATTCTTAAACACAGGACTAGTCTTAGATCATTTAGATGTACATCATGGGTTTAATGCAATGGAAGAAAAGCTCTTTACTTTAGTAATGAATTTAGCAAAAGAGTATAAGGTGCCTTTAAGAAAAAATACTGAGGAATTTAAAGAGCTAGTAGATAAGGCAGTTAAAAGACCTGATTATTTTATAAAAGATTTCTATGGTGATAATGTAACTATAGAAAAGCTAAAAGAAAACTTACTTAAGTATAGAGAGTTTGAAGGAACTTTAGAGATGATGACACATCCAGGTTTCGTAGATGAAGAGATAATGAAGATATCAAGTTACAATATACATCGTGAAGAAGAATTAAAGGTTTTAACAAGCAGTGAAATAAAAGATTTTATAAATAAAAGCAATATTAATTTAGTTAATTATAAATCATTATAACAAAGGAGAGATAGAGATGAAAATTTTATTAGTTTGTGCGGCAGGAATGTCTACAAGTTTAGTTGTACAAAAAATGCAAAAGAATTTAAAGGAAAATGAACAGGACTGGGTGATTGAAGCAAAACCAGCAGAGGAATTTAACGATTTAGTTAAAGAATATGATGTGGTACTTTTAGGACCTCAAATAAGATTTAAAAAGGCAGAATTTGAAGCAGTTGCAAAACAATACAACGTTCCTGTAGATATTATAAACATGACTGATTATGGTATGTGCAGAGGCGATAAAGTATTAGAACAAGCAAGAAAATTAGGGAATAAATAATTAGAATACTATATGCAGATTATAAGGAGAAATAGAAAATGAATGACATGGAAGAAATAATTTTTCAATTAATAACATATTCAGGAGCAGCAAGAAGTTCAGTTTTTGAAGCGATGAGTGCAGCATCTAAAGGAGACTTTGAAAAATCTAAAGAATTGATGGAAGAAGCAAGAAAAGAGTTATTAAACTCTCATAAAATACAAACCAACTTAATACAAAGAGAAGCTGGTGGAGATAAGACAGAAGTAAATTTACTTTTAGTACATGCTCAAGATCATCTAATGACCTCAATATTAGCAAAAGATCTTATAGAAAAGATGATAGAAATGGAAGAAAAAATTAAAAATCTAGAAAGCAAAATAATAACTTAAATGAAATCGGTTAAAAAATACAATTATCAGGAGGGAAATTAATGAACGGTCAAAATTTAATGGAAAAGTTCAGTGGATTCTTAGAAAAATATTTAATGCCTATAGGAGATAAAATCAGTGGGCAAAAACATTTAAAAGCAGTAAGAGATGGTATGATGGCAATAGTTCCTCTTACAATCATAGGTGGATTATTTTTAGTTGTTGCAGCGCCACCAGTAAGTGCAGATGTATTTGCATGGAGCCCAAAGGTTCAAGGAATGCTTTTGTTACCTTACACAATGACAATGGCTATAATGTCTATATTTGCAACAATGGCTATAGCGTATAGTTTGGCAGAACAATATAATTTAAACAAATTAAATTCTAGTATAATAACAGGAATTGTATTTTTATTACTTTGTGCACCAGCTCAAACAATAATACCAACAGGAGCTGAAAAAGGCATGTCAGTTTTAGCAGCTACATATTTAGATGCTAAAGGACTATTTACAGGAATAATAATTGCAATAGGCGTTGTAGAAATAATAAGATTCTTAAAAGTTAAGAAAATTACTATTAAAATGCCAGACGGAGTACCACCAGCAGTATCGGCATCATTTGACTCAATTATACCATTAGCAGTATCAATAATTGTATTCTACGGAATAAGCGTTATATTACAAGCAAACTTTGGATTATCAGTACCACAAGTTATCAATAAGCTATTAACTCCAGCATTAAATGCTTCAGATTCACTTCCATTTATACTATTTGCTATATTAATGATGAAATTATTCTGGCTTTTAGGAATTCATGGAGCAAGTATAATGAGTGGTTTAGTTACACCAATAATGACTGCAAACCTTATGACAAATGCAGCATTATCTGCTGGTGGAGAAAGCCCAGTTAAGATATTTACAAGTGTATTTATGTCTTGTTATGCTATTAATAATATAGCACCAGCAGTACTTTCTATGAGAAGTAAAAGTGCTCACTTAAAAGCTATAGGTAAAGTAGCAATATTACCAGCAATATTTAATATAGGGGAACCATTAGTATTTGGATTACCTTATGTATTAAATCCAATATTAGCAATACCATTTTTAGTTACACCTGTTATAAACATATCACTAGCATACTTTGCAGTAAGTACAGGATTAGTTGGAAAAGCAATTATAGAGCCACCATTTACTACTCCAGGTCCTCTATATGCCTTCCTTGCAACTGTTGACTATAAAGCAATTATATTGTGGCTTGTACTTTTAGCTATATCATTTATAACATTTTATCCATTCTTTAAAATTTATGATAAAGAATTATTGAAAAAAGAACAAGAAGAAGCAGCAACTTTAGAAGCTTAAAATATATAGACAGTCCCTTCTTTTAAAAACAATAAAAGAGGGGAACTCGTCTTTATTAAGAAAGATAGGAGCGATTATATGGAGATTTCATTTTCACAGGAAAAATTTGATTTAAAGGCAGGAATGAAAATAGCTGGCTATGGTGGAAGAGTAGCTTGTGGTGTAAATGATGACTTAAAAGCAAGAGTAATAGTTTTTAAAGAAGATGGAGAATTTTATACCCTAATACAATTAGATCTTTTAGCTATAGACTATTATTTTTCTGATTTAATAAAGAAAAATATAGAAGAAAAATTAGCTATAAAAAAAGAAAATATAATGATTAACTGCTCACATACTCACTCAGGTATTGCAGGAGTTGTTAATACTGATTTAAATATAAATAAAAGATATTTAGGAACCTTTGATAAATTTAACGAAGATTTAGCTAATAAAATCATAGAGAAAATAATAACTTCCATAGAAAAATCTCAAAACTCTATGGAGAAGTTTAAAATATATTATAATAGAAAAACAGTAGAAGGAATATGTACAGATAGAAACAATCCTTCAAATTATATAGATAATTTATTACAGACTATAAACATAGAAACTGAAAGTAAAAGAAAGGCAGTAATATATAACTATGCTTGTCATCCTACAGTTATGGAAGGCGCAAATAAATATATAACTGCTGATTTTGTAGGAGAAACCTCAAAAGTTTTAGAAGATGGGGGAGTAGATGTAGCTATGTTTTATAATGGTGCTTGTGGAAACATAAGTACTAGATTTACTAAAAAAGAATCATCTTTTAATGAAGTTAAGAGAATTGGAGGGACTTTAGGCGATGAAGTCCTAAAACTAATTGAGGATAATAAGGAAGAGTTAGAATTATCTAAAATAACAATTAAATCAAAAACCATTTCATTAAAAGTTAAAAAAATCGGTACTGAGGAAAGCATAAGAGCTAAAATGTCTCAGATAGAAGTAAAAATAAAGGAAGCTTTAGATAAGGGTTTAGATAAAAACAGTATGAAACCTTACTATTTTGAGCTAGAGGGTGCAAGAAGAAATCTAGACTTATTAGGAAGTTTTGAAGATATTAAAACAATAGATCTAAAAGTGAGTTTCCTAAAAGCTAATGATGTTTACATGGTTTATATTCCCGGGGAATTATTTTCATCATTAGGTGATAAGATTAAAAATGAATTTTCCGATAAAAAGGTTATTATAGTAACTTATAGTAACGGTTATATAGGATATATTCCAGATGAAGAGGCTTATGAAAAAGGCTGTTTTGAAGTTATGCTTTCACCACTTGATAAGGGTGAGGGTGAGAAATTAGTTTATGATGTAATAAATTTTATAAAAAGTTATTAAAGTTAAATTAAATACATGGATATATAAAAGAGAGCAGCTTTAAAAGTGACTGCTCTCTTTTATATTAATAAACATGATTTATTACATATCCATTTTTAGATAACTCGTTTTTAATTGTTTCTATATGTGAGTGTCCATTGGTTTCAACTGTAACTTCTAGAAGTACATTTTTAAGTCTGTCTATAGCCTTAAATTGATTATGTTCAAGTTGGATTACATTAGCTCTAACTGAAGTAAGTATTCTTGATATTTCTAAAAGCTGTCCAGGAGTATCAGGAAGTTCAACTGAAAAACAGAAAAGTCTTCCTCTAGATACTAGACCAGAATTAATAAGTGCTGAGATAGTAACCATATCTATATTTCCACCACTTATAATAGAAACAATCTTTTTATTTTCTAGATTTAATTTCTTCAAAGCAGCTAATGAAGCTACACCAGAAGCTTCAGCCAAAAGTTTATGTTTTTCTGTAAGAAGAATGAAACTTTCTGCTATATCTGCATCAGATACTGTTACTATATCGTCAACATAGGTTTTTATAAATTCATAGGTTAAATCACCAGGCACCTTAACAGCTATACCATCTGCTATTGTGCTAACCGTATCGAGGCTTATTAAAGAACCTTTTTTAAAGGATAGTTCCATAGCATTAGCTCCCTCTGCCTGAACACCTATTACTTTAATAGAAGGCTTTAGTTCTTTTGCAGCTAAAGCAATACCACTAATGAGTCCCCCTCCACCTATTGGACAAACTATTACATCTATATCGTCTATCTCTTCAAAAATTTCTAGAGCAAGGGTTCCCTGTCCTAATATTACATCTATGTCGTTAAAAGGATGAAGAAAGTATAAGCCATCTTCTTCCTCAATTCTTCTAGCCTCAGCGTAGGCATCGTCATACACGTTTCCATGAAGAACTACCTCTCCACCAAAATTTTTAGTGGATTGAATTTTTATAAGTGGAGTAGTTTTAGGCATAACTATTTTTGACTTAACACCTTCAAGTGTTGCAGCATAAGCCACCCCTTGAGCATGATTACCTGCAGATGAGCACACAACACCCTTAGATTTTTGCTCTTCAGTTAAGGAACGAAGTTTGTTTAAAGCTCCTCTTAATTTATAGGCTCCAGTTAATTGAAGATTTTCGCACTTCATATAAACCTTGTTATTAGTTTCTTTAGAAAAAATATCGCTATACATTATGGGAGTCTTTATAACTACATCCTTTATTGTATTTCTAGCCTCTTTTATTTTGTCCAAATACATTTTTTTGCCCCCTTATGAATAAGTTACTGTAGAATATTATAGCACATATAAGAAAGAAATTATTACATAATTAAGAGTATATTATTTCAACAATTTATTAAATATTATAAGACATATTGTTAAGATTATCACAGAGGTATATAATATATATTGTGGGAAATGTAGGTAAAATTGAGGATATTTATTTTGAGGAGGATGTATATGAACAGATTTACTTTGCCAAGAGACTTGTATTTTGGAGCAGGCTCAATGGAGTACTTAAAAACTTTAAAAGGTAAAAAAGCAGTTATTGCCGTAGGTGGAGGATCCATGAAGAAATTTGGATTCTTAGATAAGGCTATAAGCTATTTAGAAGAAGCGGGAATAGAAACCAAACTTATTGAAGGAATAGAACCAGATCCATCAGTAGAAACAGTATTTAAAGGTGCAGAACTTATGAGAGAGTTTGAACCAGATTGGATTATAGCTATGGGTGGTGGCTCACCAATTGATGCTGCCAAGGCTATGTGGGTATTCTACGAACATCCAGAAAAAACTTTTGATGATATAAAAGATCCTTTCACTATTCCAGAACTAAGAAACAAAGCTAGATTCTTAGCAATACCTTCCACTTCAGGAACAGCTACAGAAGTAACTGCTTTCTCTGTAATAACAGACTATAAGACAGAAATAAAATACCCATTAGCGGATTATAATATAACACCAGATGTTGCTATAGTTGATCCAGACCTTGCTGAAACTATGCCTAAAAAGTTAACAGCTCATACAGGAATGGATGCTTTAACTCATGCTATAGAAGCATATGTAGCAACTTTAAATTCACCTTTCTCAGATCCTTTAGCAATAAAAGCTATACAAATGGTTTATGAGCATCTATTTGATTCTTATAATGAGGACAAGTCCTCAAGAGAACAAATGCATTATGCTCAATGTTTAGCAGGAATGGCGTTTACAAATGCACTACTTGGAATAACTCATTCTATGGCACATAAATCAGGAGCAGTATTCCATATACCTCATGGTTGCGCTAATGCAATATACCTTCCATATGTTATAGATTTTAATAAAAAGGCATGTATGGATAGATACGCTCATATAGCTAAATGTGTAGGCTTAAAGGGTGAAACTGATGAAGAATTAGTAGATTCTTTAACAGAATCCATTAGAGAATTAAATAGAAAAATGGATATTCCACTTTCATTACAAGAGTATGGAATTGATGAAAATTTATTTAAAGAAAAAGCAGCACTAATGGCTGAAAGAGCTGTAGCTGATGCTTGTACTGGATCTAATCCAAGAACAATAGATAAAGAACAAATGCAAAAAGTATATGAATGTGCTTACTACGGAACTAAAGTAGATTTCTAATAATTAATTAGCTTAGGGGAATAGATTCTCTTAAGCTAATTTCTCTATATAATTTAATGATTGATACTAAAATAAGAAAAACATTAATAAATTAATTAAAGAATAACGAAAAATATGTTAATATATTATCATGGCAAAAGTTTTATTAATAGATAATCTGGGGGGATATGTGTGTACAAGATAGTTAAAAAAAGACAACTAAACGAAAATATCTATCTAATGGATATAGAAGCACCAAGAGTAGCAAAATCATCAAATCCAGGACAATTTATCATAGTGAAAATGGATGAAAAAGGTGAAAGAATTCCATTAACCATATGCGATTATGATGCTGAAGCTGGAACCGTAACAATAGTGTTCCAAACCTTAGGTGGCTCAACACAAAAAATGGCTACTTATAATGAAGGAGATTACTTCCATGATTTTGTAGGCCCACTTGGAGTACCTTCAGAAATGGTACATGAAGATTTAGAGGAGTTAAAGAAAAAGAAAATAGTATTTATAGCAGGTGGAGTAGGAACAGCTCCAGTATATCCACAAGTTAAGTGGCTAAATTCAAAAGGAATTAATGTAGATGTTATAGTAGGGGCAAAAAGTAAAGAGATATTAATATTAGAAGAAGAAATGAGAGAAGTAGCAGGAAACCTATATATAGCAACAGATGACGGCTCCTATGGACATAAAGGATTAGTAACAGAAGTACTTAAAGACTTAGTACAAAATCAAGGAAAAGAATATGATTTAGTAGTAGCCATAGGACCTATGATAATGATGAAGTTCGTATGTTTACTAACTAAGGAATTAGATATAAATACAATAGTAAGTTTAAACCCAATCATGGTAGACGGAACAGGAATGTGTGGAGCTTGCAGAGTAACTGTCGGAAACGAAGTTAAGTTTGCCTGTGTAGATGGGCCAGAATTTGATGGACATTTAGTAAACTTCGATGAAGCAATGAGAAGACAAGCTATGTACAAGACTCAAGAAGGAAGAGTAGAACTTAAAAAAGTCGAAGGGGATACCCATCATGCAAAAAACTGTGGCTGCGGAGGTGAAGAATAATGGATAGAATGAAAAGAATACCTATAGCTGAACAAGCACCTGACGTAAGAGCAAAAAACTTTGAAGAAGTATGTTTAGGTTACACAGATGAAGAAGCTAACCTAGAGGCCTCAAGATGTTTAAACTGTAAAAAACCTAGATGTGTAGATAAATGTCCAGTATCCATTAACATACCTGCCTTTATACAAAAGGTGAAAGATGGAGACATAAAAGCAGCAGCAGAAGTAATAGCAGAAGCATCCTCACTTCCGGCAGTATGCGGAAGAGTATGTCCTCAAGAAAGCCAATGTGAGGGACAATGTGTACTAGGAGTAAAAGGTGAAGCCGTAGCTATAGGAAAGCTAGAAAGATTCGTAGCTGACTGGACTAGAGAAAACAATGTAGATATCTCTAAAAAAGCTGAACCAAACGGCAAAAAAGTAGCAGTAGTAGGGGCAGGTCCAGCAGGATTAACCTGTGCGGGAGATTTAGCAAGACTAGGTTATGAAGTTAAGATATTTGAAGCATTACATGAACCAGGTGGAGTATTAGTATATGGAATACCAGAGTTTAGACTACCAAAGGAAACAGTAGTAAAAACAGAAATAGAAAATGTAAAGAAACTTGGAGTAGAAATAGAAACTAACGTTATCGTAGGAAGAACAATAACAATAGATCAACTATTTGAAGAAGAAGGATTTGAAGCAGTATTCGTAGGCTCCGGAGCAGGACTTCCAAAGTTCATGGGAATACCAGGAGAAAACGCAAACGGAGTACTATCAGCAAATGAATTCTTAACAAGAAGCAATCTAATGAAAGCCTTCAAAGAAGGTTACGACACGCCTATAAGAGTAGGGGATAGAGTAGCTGTAGTTGGTGGTGGAAATGTTGCAATGGATGCAGCAAGAACAGCTTTAAGACTAGGAGCAGAAGTTCATATAGTATATAGAAGAAGCGAAGCAGAGCTTCCAGCAAGAGTAGAAGAAGTACATCATGCAAAAGAAGAAGGAATAATCTTTGACCTTCTAACAAACCCAGTAGAAATACAACAAGACGAAAAAGGTTGGGTTACAGGCATGAAGTGTATAAGAATGGAACTAGGCGAACCTGATGCCTCAGGCAGAAGAAAACCAGTAGAAGTAGAAGGTTCAGAATTTGTAATGCCACTAGACACAGTAATAATGTCTTTAGGAACATCACCAAACCCACTAATATCCTCAACAACAAAAGGACTAGAAATAAATAAAAGAAGATGCCTAGTAGTTGAAGAAGAAACAGGAAAAACAACAAAAGACGGAGTATACGCAGGCGGAGACGCAGTAACAGGAGCCGCAACAGTAATCCTAGCAATGGGAGCAGGAAAAAGAGCTGCTAATGGAATCCATGAATATTTAAGCAACAAATAAAGATAAGACTGTAGAGCTAACTTAAAAGGTTGGTTTTACAGTCTTTTTAAATACTACACCTAATATATAAAATATTCAGTAATTAAAGTTTTTGTTAATAAAAATTAAAATAAATCAACTTTTTTGTGAAATATTGAATAATAAAAAGGCAGAAAAAGTAGACTACCCTATGGTTGAATGTCGTAATGTAGCAATGTCCTAATGTCACAATATCGCAATGTCTTAATGTCACAATAGCGCTATATCCTAATGTCGTAATAACGCTATATCATAATATAGTAATTATATTGTATTATGTTGAGACTAAAAGGAATTTCATTAAATTAGTATCCTTTCAAGAGTAAATTTAATAGTATATAAGTATAGCGTAAAATGAGTCGAAAAATACTCTTAAAAGGAATCCTTTTCTAGTTCTAATAGGTATTTTTTTCGTTCAATTCCACCAGCGTAACCTCCTAAATTGCCATTAGTTTTTATTACTCTATGGCAAGGAATGATAATAGCTAGCTGATTTGCACCATTTGCATTACCTACTGCTCTGACGAAGTTTTTGTTTCCTAATTTATTAGCAATATCTTGATAGGTGCAAGTTGTTCCGGAAGGTATTGTCTCAAGGATTTCCCACACTTGTTTTTGAAATGGAGATCCATCTTTAAATAAGGGAATTGAAAAAGTTTGTAGTTTCCTTTGGAAGTATAATTTCAATTGTTCTTCAAGATTACTGTTGATTTCAGTTTGTCCAGGTATTATTCTAGCATTGTGTTTATTGCGTAATTTCTCAATTTCTTTCTCTAAGCCTCTTCTATCCATAAACTCTAGTAAATATAGATAATTTGCATCAGATAAACTTATCATTCGTCCAATAGGTGTTGAGATTATATTTGCATTTATAAGTGTAGCATTAGTTTTCTTTGGAGGGTTTCCCATAATCTTTGTAAAGGCGTCGTTGAAGCCACTTGAGGATTCATATCCTAATGACAATTGCTGATCTATAACTTTATCTCCAGCCAATATTTGTTTAAAGGCTAATCCCATTCTCCTAGAACGAGCATATTGAATAAAAGTCATATCGTAAACATCCTTAAATTTTCTTCTTGCTGTAGCAGAATGAATTCCAAGTTCATGGAAATCTGATTCCTTCCATTTCTTTTCAGGATTTTTTTCAACTTCCTTAACTAATAGTGTTACTTCTTCAGGGATGTTATTGGGATAGGAGAGTGGATTACATATTTTGCATGGACGAAATCCAGATAACAATGCTTCTTCAGCAGTTAAATAAAATTCGCAGTTCTCAAACTTTGGCTTTCTAGCTGTACATGTTGCGTGACAGAATATTCCTGTTGTTTTAATGCCAGCAAAAAAAGTCCCGTCATATGCAGGGTTTTTATCTACCAAGGCCTTATAAAATTCTTTCTTTTTATCCTCTGAAGTGATCATATGTTTCTCCCCATTCTATTTATTATTGCAATTAGTGTATATTTTTATTACATTGCAATCTGTGCACATATTTATTGTACTGCAATTTGTGCATAAATTTATTATATTGCAATCTGTGCATATTTTTATTATAAAGAATAATTATAAAAATATCTTTCGAAAAATTAACAAGTATTTTTGTGCTTATTAAAAAAGCCAAAATATGCTATAATATGATATAATAAATTGTAGAATACTTAATGTGATTTCATGTAAGAATAAAGAAATAGGTAGAATTTTAAATATATATATAGAATTAAGAGAGGTAAGGTTTGAGGAATGGATTTTAAAAATGTAGAGTTTTTAGATGATAAAGTAATTTTAAAAGAATGCAGAAACTTTAATATAAAACAGACCTTTGAATGTGGCCAATGTTTTAGATGGGAAAAGACTAAAGATAACACTTACATCGGAGTTGTTTATGGCAAAGTAATTGAGCTTGAGCAAAAAGAGGATACTATAATAATTCATAATACTAACAAAGAAGATTTTGAGAACATATGGATAGATTATTTTGATTTAGAAAGAGACTACGGCAGCATAAAGGAAGAGTTATCTAAGGATGAACTTTTAAATAAAGCTGTTGAATATGGATACGGAATAAGATTATTAAATCAAGATCCATTTGAATTGGTAGTGAGCTTTATAATATCTGCGAGAAACTCTATTCCAGTAATAATGAAAACTATTAAAAAGATATCTGAAAGATGGGGAAAAGAATTAGAGTATAAAGGGAATACTTATTACGCATTTCCTACTCCTAGTGAGCTTAGAAAAGCAAGCTTAGATGAAATTAGAGATACTGGAGCTTCTTTTAGAAGTAAATACATAGTTGATACTGTAGAAAAGGTTAATGTGGCTATTGAAGCGGGAAATGATAGTGAATTTAGTTTAGATAGAATAAAGAGTTTAAGTGATGATGAGTGTCATGTTGAACTTCAAAAGTTTCAAGGGGTTGGAGCAAAAGTTGCAGATTGTATAATGCTTTTTTCTATGAGAAAATACTCATCTTTCCCAGTTGATGTATGGGTAAAAAGAGCTATGCAACATTTTTATTTAGCACCAGATGTGTCATTACCTAAAATAAGAATATTTGCGAGAGATAAATTTAAAGAACTTTCTGGGTTTGCCCAACAGTATCTATTCTATTATGCAAGAGAAAATAATATTAAATTGTAATACAAAATTTGTAATACATGTATATGTAATACATTGAAAAGAGGGTCGAGTACTCTCTTTTCTTTTATCTTTTTTTACGTACATTTCTTGATTTCTTTATATTTATATGGCTGTCACCAGGGTGTTTTTTTATAAATTTTAAGTAACGTTTAATTTTTTCATCTTCTTTAAGTAATGATAGTTTATATAGGTGTAGTGCTAGTTCTTTATTAGAATATAAAGCATGAATCTGAGCATGGCAGGGTTTGTATATCATTATAGTTCCAAGATGTCTTCCACCCTCTTCTCTAGGAATTAAATGATGTTCTGTTAGTTCTGAAACTTCTCTTTCACATAATGCGCAAATAAAAGTGTTCATAAAACCTCCAATAAAATAAGTTTATATTATATATTATTTCAAAATAAATAAAACTTAGAAGTGTAAACTTTTACTTAAAAACTTTAATTTGATAATAATATAGAAAATGAAAAGGATTAACTGTAGTAAAAATATAATAAACTTTAGGTAATTTTGGCACATTAAGAAAGTTTCCATAAGTCGAAGATTGTTATTATTTTAACATAAAATGTGGTATAATTATAAAGTAATATTAAAAAATGGGAGAGTGTTAGAATGTTCCAGTTTGAAACCCAACTTAATAAATTGAAACATGAAGTATTAAAAAATGTTGCAATTTTAGCTAAGGAAAATAGGCTAAATCAAGAAGAATTAGAAAAAATACCTTATGAAATAATAACAGATGAAACGCCCAGATACAGATGTTGTGTATATAAGGAAAGAGCTATAGTTGCTGAAAGAGCAAAGCTTGCAGCAGGATATTTAGCAGATGGAGATAAGATAAATTGTGAATTAATAGACATACGACCAAATGAACAGATAATTTATGTTATAGAGGCGGCTTGTGATAGATGCCCAATTAATAGATATACAGTAACTGATCAATGTAGAAATTGTTTGGCACATAGATGTTTAGAATCTTGTGCAGTTAATGCTATTTCTATGGTAGGAGGACGAGCTTATATAAATCAAGAAACTTGTAAAGAATGTGGAAGATGTAAGTCAGCGTGTCCTTATAATGCTATTTCAGAAGTTATGAGACCGTGCAAGGTATCATGCCCAACAGGAGCTTTAGCAGTAAACACTGAAGATAGAAGAGCCATAATAAAAGAAGAAGATTGTATTAACTGTGGAGCTTGTGTATCTGCATGCCCATTTGGAGCTATTTCTGATAAGAGTTTAATTGCACCAGTTGCTAAAAGATTAGGTAAAGGAAGAAAGATGTATGCTGTTGTAGCACCAGCAATATCAGGTCAATTTGGAATGAAGGTTTCTTATGGTCAAATCAAAAATGCTATAAAGAAATTA
The DNA here is from genome assembly GCF_022324845.1 of Clostridium sp. YIM B02506. Taxonomy (NCBI): domain Bacteria; kingdom Bacillati; phylum Bacillota; class Clostridia; order Eubacteriales; family Clostridiaceae; genus Clostridium; species Clostridium sp. YIM B02506. The sequence continues at coordinate 22,520 of NZ_JAKGTG010000038.1, read as the reverse complement.
GGTTTTGAGGATATGGTTGAAGCTGCATGTGGAGCTGATGCTGTTACTGTTCATGAATCTAATGAATTTGTTGAGAGAATGGAAAATGGAGATAAATATATGACTAACTCCTGTTGTCCAGGATTCTTAAGTTATATAGAAAAGAAATTCCCAGATCAAGTTGAAAGAATATCTGGAACAGTTTCTCCAATGGTTGCAACAGGAAGATATATAAAGGAAAAAGATCCAGAAGCTAAGGTGGTATTTATAGGACCTTGTACAGCTAAAAAGAGTGAGGCTGTAAGAGAATCTGTAGCTGATGCAGTTGATTATGTTTTAACCTTTGAAGAGTTATTTGCACTTTTAGAAGCCTTTGATGTAGATCCAGCTAATTGTGAAGCTGAGGTTGTAGAGGATGCATCTATATTTGGAAGAGGTTTTGGAATACATGGTGGATTAACTTCAGCTATTGAAAACTTCGTTTCAGAAAAAGGAATAGAAATAGAGTTTAAACCTGTAAAGGTTAGTGGAGAAGCTGAAATTAAAAAAGCTATGACTCTAGCAAAAGTAGGAAGATTAGATGGTAACTTCATAGAAGGAATGATGTGTGAAGGTGGCTGTATAAATGGAGCGGCTAGAATGGTAGCTCCAATGAGAGCTAAAACTGTATTTAATAAGTTAAATACACAAGGAAGCAAAAAAACAGTATTATCTAATGAGAAGATAGAAGAATTTCATAATATTAATTTAGAGAGATAAAATCACAAATATTTGGATAGAATAATAATTAAGAAATAATTAAGGAGCTTGTAATAAACAGGCTCTTTCTTTATAGATTATTTATTTATATAATTATCTAAATAAGGTTTTAAGGGATGATATATATGAAAGAATTTATTAAAAAACAAAAAATTAAATTGCTTTTAATTCCACTAATTATTGCTGCTATTGTGCTAATGGTTCAATATTATTCTAAAATAGTTTTGGTATTTAAAGATATTGAAAGTATTAAAGGAATTATATTAGGATATGGAAACTATAGCTTTATAATCTATATTGCACTGCAGATAGTTCAGATTGTTATATTCTTTATACCTGGAGATATAATGCAGATAAGTGCAGGATTTATATTTGGTCCTATAAGAGGATTTTTATTGTCTTTTTTGGGGATTTGTTTAGGTACATCTATTGTCTTTTTTATATCACGAAAACTAGGTAAACCATTTGTAAATAAACTTGTGTCTGAAAAAGATACTTGGATAATACATAAGCTTGAAAAGTTTAAAGAACATCCTATGAAGGATAAAAAACTTAAGAAAATAGTTTTTTTTACATATTTAATTCCAGGAATACCTAAAGATATATTAGGCTATATCTGTGGAGTTTCAGAGATAAAGTATAAAGATTTTATTATATATTCATCTATAGCTAGAATACCAGCTCTTTTTGTATCCAGTTTTTTTGGACATAAGTTATCCTTTGATAATTGGAAATTACTTGCTATAATAGCTATTATAAGTGTAATAGTTATTGTAATAAGTATAATAACAGGGAAAAAGATAATTTCCTCAATTGACGATTAAGGCGGGATAATATGTTCAAAAAAGAAATAACATTAATATTAACTATTATAGCTGGAGTTATGCCTCTAATAATGCATCCATTCTCTGATGACAGCTATTATTTACCGAAGACTGTATTTCTATATATTATGTATTTTCTTTTAATATTTATCTTATTAAAAGATAGAAAAAATATCAGATTAGATAAAAATGATAAAGTTTTGATTATATATTTAGGGATAGCTTTATTGAGTACTATCTTTTCAATTAAACCTATGGTATCAATATTTGGTACGGAGATTAGGTATGAAGGGGTGATAATGCTATTATTTTATGGATTAACTTATTACTGTGGGAAAAATTATTTAGAGATTGATAAAAAAGTAATTCGTGCTATTTTAATACCGGCAGTAATTATATCAATATATTCTATTTTTCAATTCTATAACATAGATCCTATACCTAAAGATAGTTATCATGCTAGAATGCTTTTTAATTCTATAGGGACTCAAGGTCATAGAAATTTCTTGTCAGCTTATATAAGCTTATTTTTACCTTGCACTATAGTCTTATATATATTGAAGGGTAAAAAAATGTATATAGGGGTAGCTGCGGTTTTATTTGCTTCTTTATTATGTACCTTAACAAGGAGCGGGTGGATAGCCTTTATAGCTTATTCATTATTAGGGGTAGTTTATATAATAATTAACTTTAATAAAAAGTATTTAACTAGAGCTCTTATACTTATGATTGCTTTTATTAGCATTTTTGGTATATTAGATTATACCTCTGGAGAAAAAATAAGCAGTCGTAGCGATCAATTAATATATGATACTAAATCTGCTAGCGGAGATCTTCTTAGGAATGGAAAAATAACAAATGAAGCATTAGGATCAGCTAGAGTGTATATATGGAAGGTTGCACTAAAAACTATAGAAAAGAATCCTTTGATTGGAAGTGGAACTGACACCTTTAGATATAGTATTGAAAAATATTTCCCAGAAGATGGACAAGATTATATAGATGTTTATGGAGCTATAATAGACAAGGCGCATAATGAATTTCTTCAAATAGCAGCTACCATGGGGATACCTGCCTTGATTGTGTATTTAGTGTTTATATTTTTATCCCTTAAGAATAATATAAAAAATATGTGGAAAAGTAAGATAAACTTTATAATAAGCATAACTTTTATTGGATATTTAATTCAAAGCTTTTTTAATATAAGTGTTATAAATGTTGCACCATTATTTTGGATGGGGCTAGGATTAGCTCAAAATTCTAAGGTGCTAGAAAAAGTTGAAAAAATTATTGAATCTAAGGAGGGGCAGTATGAAGAAGTATGTTAAACCTTCAAAGGAAGAGTTAAAAAGTAAGTTAACGGATATACAGTATGCAGTTACTCAGGAAAATGCTACTGAAAGACCTTTTAGTAATGAATATGATGATTTGTTTAAGGAAGGAATTTATGTAGATATCGTTACAGGAGAACCTTTATTTTCTTCAACTGATAAATATAATTCAGGCTGTGGATGGCCAGCTTTTTCAAAACCTATAGAGAAAGAGACAATTAAAGAAAAAGCAGATTTTACTCATGGCATGCATAGAGTGGAAGTTAGAAGTAAAGAAGGGGATTCACATTTAGGTCATGTATTTAACGATGGACCAGAAGAAAAGGGTGGACTTAGATATTGTATTAACTCAGCATCTTTAAAGTTTATTCCTAAAGAAAAAATGAAAGAAGAAGGTTACGAAGAGTATTTAAAATTTATAGATTAGATATTTAAAAGGCTGTGGTGCTAAAAAAATTAGTCCACAGCTATTTTATATTTATCTTTTATTATTAAGTTTAGGAAAAATCTTTTTAATAATTATAGGAATTAATAATATAATTAGGAACAGTAGTAATATACTTATTAGGTAGCTGAAAAAAACACCTTCTGGTAAAGCGTTGATTATTGGATCTGTTTTAGGATCAAAAAGCCAATCATCATTACTAAAAACTATCTTATGAAACTTCTCAAAAGCCCAGCTAAAGTTAGAAACTACTGGTATAGAGAAAGCTATCAATAGCCCTGAGGCACAAATAAGGAATTTTTTATAGTTATTAAAAATAGATTTTAAACTTTTTCTATTTATAAAGAGAATTATTAATAAAAGAACTACGGAAATCCAAAACAAGATGTCCATTTTTAAAAATAGAAGTCTAACCTCCATAAAATGAAATTCACCAGATGGAGAATATTTAAAGTATTCTAGGGGGAACTTCATAGGAGTAAAGCTTCTTAGGTACTCCATAAGCTTAGTGAAATCAGAATAGATGTTTTCTTTACTGATTTTAACTATTTCTGTAACTTTGAATATATCGATTAAAAATCCGTAAAAAGGTGTAAAGTTAATCAATATTTTAAAAGCTGCTGTAAGAGAAAAGATAAAATAGACAAAGTATAGGCATATTTCTGTAAATATCTTATAAATAGTAGAAAAATTTAGTTTTTTCATTAATAAGTTTCTCCTTTTAGTCAATAATAATAAATGGTTTTCCCATGTAAATAATTATAATAAGCTTTTAAGATATTGTATCATAATTTTTTAAAATAGTTATGCACAACAAATATATAGAAAAAAATAGCATTTTAAAGAAAAACTTAATTAATGGAAGATAATTAAAGAAGATAAGGATTTAATGGGATTTAAAATGAATAAATTAATTTGAATTTATGAGGCTTATTATTTATTATAATATTAGTATTAGCACTCTACTTAAATGAGTGCTAACAATTTGCAGAGTATTATTTTTATAAATTTAAGGAGGGGTTGTAAATGAGTATTAAACCACTTGGAGACAGAGTAGTAATCAAAAGATTAGAAGCAGAAGAAACAACTAAAAGCGGTATTCTTTTAACTGGAGCTGCTAAAGAAAGACCACAAGAAGCTGAGGTAGTTGCAATAGGACCTGGAGCAGTTGTTGATGGTAGCAGAATTCCTATGGAAGTTAAAATTGGAGATAAGGTACTTTACTCTAAATATGCAGGCACAGAAGTTAAGCTTGATGGAGAAGAGTACACAATATTAAAACAAGACGATATTTTAGCAGTAGTTGAATAATAGGAGGGATGTATAAATGGCTAAGACAATTGTATTTGGTGAAGAAGCAAGAAGAGCTATGCAAGCTGGTGTTGATAAGCTAGCTGATACAGTAAAAGTTACATTAGGACCAAAAGGAAGAAACGTAGTTTTAGATAAAAAATTCGGAACACCTTTAATAACAAACGATGGTGTTACAATAGCTAGAGAAATAGAACTAGAAGATGCTTATGAAAACATGGGAGCTCAATTAGTTAAAGAAGTTGCAACTAAAACTAATGACGTAGCTGGAGATGGAACAACAACTGCTACACTTTTAGCTCAAGCTATAATAAGAGAAGGACTTAAAAATGTTACAGCTGGTGCTAATCCAATGCAAATAAGAAATGGAATTAAAGTAGCTGTAGATAAAGCTGTTGAACAAATTCAATTAATCTCTAAACCAGTTAATGGTAGAGAAGATATAGCAAGAGTTGCTGCTGTTTCAGCTGCTGATGAAACTATAGGACAATTAATAGCAGATGCTATGGAGAAGGTTGGAAACGAAGGTGTTATAACTGTTGAAGAATCTAAATCCATGGGAACTGAATTAGATGTAGTTGAAGGTATGCAATTTGATAGAGGATATGTTTCAGCTTACATGGTAACTGACACAGATAAGATGGAAGCAAATCTTGATAATCCATATATATTAATTACAGATAAAAAGATCTCAAACATACAAGATATACTTCCTATATTAGAGCAAATCGTTCAAGCTGGAAGAAAGCTATTAATAATAGCTGAAGACATAGAAGGAGAAGCTATGACAACTCTAGTTTTAAACAAACTAAGAGGAACATTTACATGTGTAGCTGTTAAAGCTCCTGGATTTGGAGATAGAAGAAAAGACATGCTTCAAGATATAGCTATCCTAACTGGTGGAGAAGTTGTTTCTGATGAACTTGGAAGAGATTTAAAAGAAACTACTTTAGACATGTTAGGTCAAGCAGAAAGCATTAAAGTAACAAAAGAAAACACTGTTATAGTTAATGGAAGAGGAAGCAAAGAAGAAATTAAATCAAGAGTAGCTCAAATAAAACTTCAAATAGAAGAAACTACTTCAGATTTCGACAAAGAAAAGCTTCAAGAAAGATTAGCTAAATTAGCTGGTGGAGTAGCTGTAGTTAAAGTTGGTGCAGCTTCAGAAGCAGAATTAAAAGAAAGAAAATTAAGAATAGAAGATGCTCTTGCAGCAACTAAAGCAGCTGTTGAAGAAGGTATAGTACCAGGCGGCGGAACTGCTTATGTTAATGTAATAAATAAAGTAGCTACTTTAACATCAGAAGAAGTTGACGAACAAGTAGGTATAAATATAATAGTAAGAGCTTTAGAAGAGCCAATGAGACAAATAGCTGTAAACGCTGGACTTGAAGGTTCTGTTATAATAGAAAAAGTTAAAAACAGTGAAGCTGGAGTAGGATACAACGTTTTATCTAAACAATACGTAAACATGATAAAAGATGGAATAGTTGATCCAACTAAGGTTACTAGAAGTGCTCTTCAAAATGCAGCATCTGTAGCATCAACATTCTTAACTACAGAAGCAGCAGTAGTTGATATTCCAGAAAAAAATCCTCCAATGCCAGGTGCACCAGGAATGGGAATGGACGGAATGTACTAAGATAGAGATATTAAGAGATAGCGAAAGCTGTCTCTTTTTTTGTGTTTAAAATTAATGCAACTAAATATTTTATTATGGGTACAATAATTATTGATAGCTTTAATGGGTTGTTGAGTGAGATTATTCGTTAAAAATATAAAAAAAGAAATAATAAGAAAATTGTCGAATAAAGAAGAAAAATACCATATTTTTTTTGGCAAAGTCACTAAATATTTCTTTTGAATGTTTTACATATACTGTATAATGAAATTATCGTAATAAGATATGTAGGTGATTAAATGAGCGAAAAGAAAAAAAGGCTTGGAGATTTGCTTATAGATAGCGGAAAGCTTAATGAAGCAGATTTAGCTATGGCGTTGAAACTTCAGGCAACTACTGGCAAGAGATTAGGACAGATATTAGTAGAAAAAAGGCTAGTAACAGAGGATGATATTCTTACTATATTAGAAATGCAAATGGCTATACCAAGAATACACCTTGATTTTACACCTATTGAAGAAAATGCAGTTTATAGGATTTCAGAGGCTTTAGCGAAAAAACATACAATTATTCCTATAAAGATAAGAGGAAATAAAATCACCTTAGTAACTAGCGATCCATTTAATATATTAGCAATAGAAGATGTAAAGATAGCTACAGGTTTAGATACCGAATTAGTTATGGATTCTTCAGAGTCAATTAATGAAGCTATAAAAAGATACTATTCAAGACAAGTAGCAGAAAGAACAGCTAAAAATTTAGCTGATAGAGAAGCTAGAGAAAAAAAGGAAGAAGTTAATGTAGATTTTGATGAGGTTAAAGATGCTCCAGCTGTAAAGCTTGTGGATACCATAATTGAAAATGCAGTAAGAATGAAAGCTTCTGATATTCACATAGAACCCTTAGAAAATGGGGTTAGAGTAAGATGCAGAGTAGATGGAAATCTTCAAAAGGTTCTTGATATACCTAAAGAAACTCAAGGATCTCTTATAACAAGAATAAAAATAGTAGCTAATCTTAATATAGCTGAAAAGAGAATTCCTCAAGATGGAAGAATAATAACTAAGATAGATAATAAGGAAGTGGACTTAAGAGTATCTGTACTACCAACAATTCATGGAGAGAAGGTAGTTATAAGAATACTATCAAGAAGTTCATTCCTAGTAAAAAAAGAAGAACTTGGCCTTTCAAGTTACAATATGAAATTATTGTCAAGTATTATGGATAAACCATATGGAATAATACTAGCAACAGGTCCAACTGGTAGTGGTAAATCCACTACACTTTACACTTTATTAAATGAGTTAAATACTTTAGATAAAAACATAATAACAGTTGAAGATCCAGTGGAATATGTAATGGAAGGAATAAGTCAGGTTAATGTAAATACAAAAGCAGGTTTAACCTTTGCTTCAGGTCTTAGAAGTATATTAAGACAAGATCCTGACATCGTAATGGTAGGAGAGATAAGAGATAATGAAACCGCTGAAATAGCTATAAGAGCAGCGATAACAGGACATATAGTATTAAGCACAATCCATACTAACGATGCTCCATCAACTATAGCTAGATTAGAGGACATGAACATTGAGCCATACCTTATATCCACATCTATCACAGGAATAATAGCTCAAAGGCTAGTTAGAAAAGTTTGTCCACATTGTTTTGAAGAATATGAGGCAAGTCAATATGAAAAAGAGATGTTGGAAGTTGATAAAAATGAAAAGCTTTCTCTTGTACGAGCAAAAGGATGCCCTTTATGCCAGAACATAGGTTATAAAGGAAGAATAGGTATATATGAAATTATGGAAATTAAAAGAGAGTTAAGAGAAGCTGTTAATAATAAAAAAAATACAGATGAGCTTAGAGATATAGCTATAAAAAATGGAATGAAAACTCTTAAAATGGCTTGCACAGAGCATGTTTTAAATAAGATTACCACAGTCGAGGAACTTCTTAGAGTTACCTTCTTAAAGGAATAGAAAAAAAGGTGATGTAAATGGCTATTTATAATTATGAGGCTAGAAACTTACAAGGAAATAAGATAAAAGGTTCTATGGAGGCTATAAGCAGGGAGGATGTTATTCAAAGCTTAAGAGGAAGAGAATATTATCCCATATCTGTTGAAGAATTTGTAGATAGAAGTGCTTTAAATATAGAACTTTTTAATAAGATAACCACAAAGGATTTATCAATATTTTGTAGACAATTTGCCTTTGTATTAGGTTCTGGAACCCCTATTATAAGATGTTTAGAAATATGTATAGAGCAATCAAGCAATAAGAAAATGAGAGAGGTTCTAATAAGGTCTAAAGAACAGATACAAAGAGGAAGAAGTTTATCAGATTGTCTAAAGTATGAAAAAGATATACCAGAAATGATGATTAACTTAATTGAAGCTGGAGAAGCTTCAGGAAAATTAGATAAAATCATAGAAGACTTAGCAGAGTATTATGATAGTCTCTATAAACAGGAGCAAAAAGTTAAAAGTGCTTTAAGTTATCCTAAATTTGTAGGAGCTTTTGCTATCCTTATAGTTGCATTTTTACTTATATTTGTTGTTCCAAGTTTTGTAGAGAACTTAGTAGATATAGGTGGAGATATACCGACCTTAACTAAAATTGTTATGGGTCTATCTAAATTCTTAACTAGAAGTTGGATATTAGTGCTACTAGTAGCAGGAGCCATATATATCATTAAAAAATTCATGTTAGATAGAGATGAAGCCTATATAGAAAAAAGGGACTTTAATAGATTAAAGATACCTGTTTTTGGAGAAATAAACAAACAAATAGTGTCAGCAAGATTTGCAAAAACCTTATCCATACTTATATCTTCAGGGCTTGGGGTAATCCAGTCATTAGAAATATCGGCTAAGGTTGTAGGAAATCTTCATATAAAAAATAAATTAAACCTTGCAAAAGAGGATATCAAAAAGGGAAATGCCATAGGCAAAACCCTAGAGGATATGCAACTTTTTCCTCTTATGCTCACTCAGATGATAAACTTGGGAGAAGAAACTGGAACCTTGGAAGAGGTTTTAGAAAGAACCTCCAAGTTCTATGATGGGGAGGTGGAAAACGCCACTAACAGATTAGTTTCATCTATAGAACCAATGATGATAGTAATACTATCAGCAATTGTTTTAATTATAGTATTATCAATGATTCTACCATTAACAAGTATGATGGAGGGAATCAATAATATTCAACGTTAACAAATAAATTATATAACACGGAGGGATTTTAATGATGATGAAAAAATTAAACAAAAAGAAAAAAGGTTTTACACTAATCGAACTTATAGCTGTTATTGCGATTATAGGAATATTAGCAGCTGTGTTGGTGCCAAGAGTTTCTAAGTATATTAATGAAGCTAGAATTACTAAAGTAGTAGGTCAAGCGAGAAATGTAGTAATGGCAGTAGAAGCATATAATGCGAAAAATGATACTAATTCAATAGATAAAACTGATACTGCAAGTGAAGTTCAAGCAGATACTACTAAGGATGTAGACCTTGAACCAAGGGATGTAAGTCTAGTAGAGGATTTTTCAATTGATACTTGTGAAGATATAACAAATGGTGATGTAACCGTTACATCTGTAAGTAATGGAGTAACTACATTAAGTGATGGTAAAACATCTACTACAGGAGAAACAGAGTAATAAAGTTTAATCAATACCTCCCATATCGGGAGGTATTACCATACCATAAAAATGGAGAAGTAAAATGAATACAGTTATAAGTATTTTTGTTTTTTTATATGGAATTATTATAGGAAGTTTTTTAAACGTATGTATTTATAGAATACCTAAAGGGGAGTCAATAGCATATCCTCCATCTCATTGCAGTAATTGTAATAATAAATTAGGATGGAAGGATTTATTTCCAGTATTTAGTTTTTTGTTTTTAAAAGGAAAGTGTAGGTATTGTGGAGAGAAGATTTCTATCCAATACCCATTAGTTGAGTTAGTAAATGGACTTTTATATTTAAGTTTATTATTTAAGTTTGGGTTTGGTGTTAAGTTTATATTGATATGTTTATTTATATCATTGATTTTAGTCATTGGAATAATTGATTATAAAACTCAGGATATCTATGACAACACTATTTATGTTGGAGTTGGGCTTGGGGTTTTGTATATTGGAGTTGAAAAATATTCAGGTGGAGTATCACCATTTAATTATATATTTGGAGCTGTAATAGCAGCTGGAATTCTTGCTTTAATAGCTATAACAACTAAAGCTATGGGGTGGGGAGATGTGGAATTGGTATTTATAATAGGACTATTTTTAGGATGGCCTAATGCATTATTGATGTTATTTATATCTATAGTATTAGGTGGGATAGTAGGAGGTCTGCTATTATTAATTAAATATAAGTCTATAGGAGGACATTATATGGCATTTGGTCCTTATATAGCTTTAGCAGGATATATAACCTTGATGTATGGAAATGAAATATTAAACTGGTACTTAAAAATGTTTATTTAAGGTTTGAGGTGAAAGAATGTTTGAAAAAGACAAAATATCCATTGATATTTCTAGAGACAGAATAGCTATAGTTGTTGGAACTAAAACAAAGATAAAAAAGGCAACTATACTAGAAACACCTAAAGGTTCATATTTGCAAGATAGAATAGAAAATACAGAGCTATTATCTAAGGTAATTAAAGATTATTTAGTGAAAGATAAAATAAGAGTAAAAGATGTTTCCTTTACAGTAAAAGGGCAGGATGTAATAACTAGGCACACCATACTTCCCCTTTTAGGAGAAGAGCCTATGAGAGAAGCTGTATCTTGGGAGCTTAGACAATATCTTAATGATAGAGTAGACGAATATTATTATGACTATGAGATTCTACAGGAGTTAGGTGAAGGTAAAGCAAAGAATGCAGATGTAATAATAGCAGCCGTAGAAATGAATAAAATAGATGCCTATGTTGAGATTGCAGAAAGATTAAATTTAGAGTTAGTAGCCTTGGACACTTATGCAACAATAGGTGCAAGGATGCTAAGGAGTTCTAAGGTATTTAAGGATAAAGAGGATGTTATAGGTTTAATAACACTAAATAGTGATACAGCATCTTTTCATATAGCTAGTTCTGGAAAGCTTGAAATAGAAAAGTATCAAAACATGGGGATATTAGGGAATAATTTAGATCAGATAGACAGCATAGAAGCTTATAATGAGTATTTATATAAAATAGATTTAACTGAAGAAGATATTAACGAAGAAAGCACAAGTGTAAGAAGAATAATAAACACAATAAGTTCCTATTTTAATTCCATAATTCAGTTTTATTCTGTTGGAAAAGTAAAAAAGAACTTAGACAGAATATATCTAATAGGAAGTGGAGCAAAAGTAAAAGGGGTTAAAGAAGAATTCTCAAAGATTTTTAATACAGAAATAGTAGAGATAGATGATTTTAAAACCTTAAGGTATAATGTTAAAGTTCCAAGAAGTATAACTTTAAGTGACTATTTTTACTCCTATGGATTAATGCTAAATAATAGTGAAAAGGAACTTAATCTACTACCTTATAACTTAAAGTTAAATGATTTACGAGGAAAGAAAAAAGCTGTTTATGTTGCTTCAATAATTTTTACATTAGTAGTATTCTTAGGCGGAATCGGATATTTAAAAGGAAAAGAAATGTATTTGAATTCCTCAAAAGATAAGTTAATAAATAAGATTAACAGCAATCAAGAGAATGTTGATAAGTTAAACACACTTGAAAATGATATAAGTCTATACAACAGTCACATAGAAAAGGTAAAAGTGTTAAATGAGCAAAAGGATAAAAAGACAGATGACTTAATTCGTGATATTCAAAAGCTTATACCTGGAGAAGTTACAGTAAGTAGCTTTTCTATTACAGGCAGCAATATATCTATAAGCGGTGCTAGTAGTAATTATGATAAAATATCTGAGTTTTGGGCTAATGTTAGAGAAGATGCAAGATTTAAAGATTCTCACATTGCAAGCATAACTAAAGGGGAAGCATCAAGTAGCTTTACTTTAGAAATCCTTGTTCAAGGAGGGCAAAGCTAATGAAAAAGATAGATTTAGGTTTAAATAAGTTAAGTCATAAAGAAAAAATACTACTATTAATAGTAGCTATAATGTCAGTCTTTTTTGTTTATTATAATTATTTAATAATTCCGACCATGGATAAACTTGCACCTCTAGAAACCGAAGTTGAAGCTTTAAGAAATAAAACTTTAAACTATGAAAATATAGAAAATAAAATAATTATAAAAGAAAAAGAGTATAATGAATTAAAAGATAAATATAATGAATCTGCCAGAGCATTACCTAAGATTGATAAATATCCAGAACTTTCTAAGGATTTAAATGACTTGGCAAATAAAAACACAGTTACACTCCAAAGTATAGCAATGGAGAAAGGACAAGTGTATCAACAGGGAGATACTTCTAAGGATGCTAGTACTCCTTCAACCTCCAACAAAGGGGGATTAAGTACACAGAAGGTTACACTATCATTAAAAGGTGACTTTTCAAATATATTAAATCTAGTTAATGATTTAGAAAATGGATCAAGAATATGTGAAATTAATTCCATTACGTCAACAAAAGAAAGTTCAACTATAGATTTAACTTTCTACTATGCGCCAGGAGACATGGAAGAAAATTATGATTTTAATAGTGGAAGTTATGGAAAAGACAATATGTTTAATTAAAATCACTAAGATTGAGGTGATTTAGATGAAAAGGAAAAAAGGATTTACTCTAATAGAGATGATTGCATCAATGGCTATGCTAGTACTTATATTTTCAGTAATAGCTTCATTAATGCTACTGGCAATTAAAACAAATGTAAGAAACGAAAAGGATTTAGATTCAAACAGTGTATCTAAGGCTTTTGTGGAATTAGTGAACTCTGATAAAAGTGCAGGATACAAAGTTAATACGTCTGGGAACATGTATATTTTAACTTTTGATAATATAACTGAGCTACAAAGCATTTTTACGAGTGACTTTATTCCAGCTAAAACTTCTGTAATTAAAGCAGATAGTTTTGATGTAAGTACATTAAGTGGTACTAAAAAATATGCTATTAAAGTGAAGGTAACAATGAAAGATTCAACCTTAGGAATTTTACAATTTGATATAACATCTTGGAATTTAAATAAAATAAGTACTAGTGAAATATCTAGAACTATATATTTAGCAGGGTGATGCTATGAATAAAGGAAGAAAAAAAGGATTCACTTTAATAGAAATGATAGCGGTTATAGCAATTTTAGCAATAACATTAATGTTAACATACACTCTTTTTAATAAAGCCTACAGTACACTTAATAGACAGGAACAAGAAAGTATAGTTTTAGATGAAGCAAGGAACTTTTCTTCTATACTTGAAGAGGATATGAAGTTAGCTTCCGATGTAAAAACAACTAGTTTAATACCTGGGAATTATGGATTAGGTAGTTCTATTATAGTACTTACGGAGATAACTAATACATCAAGTGAAAAATATATTTATACAAAAGAAGCAACTAAAATAGTTAAATATAAAGTTTCAGGAAGTACATCAACTAAAATGGCTACTTTAGCTAATTACGTTGTAGATGTACAATTAAGTACTTTAGGAACTAAGTCTTATAAAGTTTATATAAAAAGCAATCGTAAAGATATAGAAACAAGTTTTGAAACAGTAGTAACTAGAAGAATGATATAAGGGGGATTGGGATAGATGAAACATAGAAAAAAGAAAAAGGGGGCTTCATTAATAATAGTTCTAATGGTGTTAGCAGTAGCTATGATTTTTTCTAGCGTTACTTTAACAACTATCTCAAAAACTACTAAAGCTAATGCTCAAGAAAAGAAGTCAGAAGATGTTCTTTTTTCGGCAGAATCAGGCTTAGAATATGGTATAGCTTGGTTTAACAAAAATAAAACCACTGGAGTTATATCTGTTCCGCCTACAAACGGATGCACTTATGATGTTAAGGTAGAACCTGATGGAAGTAATTATAAAATCATAAGCAAGGCAACTATAAATGGGAAGAGTAAGACTGTTTGGGTATTAGCATCTAAAGCATCAGGAGGAGATGGTAATAGCGGTGGTAGTATTGAGATAAAGACAGCTGCATATGCAAAAGAAAAAATTTACCTAGAGGGAAGTTGCGCTATTTATGGAGATGCTGAAACAAGTTCTTTAAATGCAGGAGCTATTACAGCTACTGGGAATTCTAACATACAAGGAAACGTCATAATACCCAAAAGTGGTAGTTCAAATATACTTAATTGGGCCATGAATAAAAGTAAACCTATGATAGTTAAGAATACTAAAGAAATGAATTTTGCTCCATTGATATTACCTAAATTTCCAGATCAATCAACCTTAGTAAAAAAATCAAATGTATCCTTATCTGGAGGAGAGACAAACCCATATTTCTCTTTAAATGGTAGTGGATATTATGATTCTATTAGTATAGCAAGTAATAGAACCTTGCAGATAAATACAAATGGAACAGATACCGTTATTAGGATAAGCAATTTTGAAATGTCTCAAGGAAATATAGTTATAAATGGATCTGGAAAAGTCTATCTTTATATAGATAATATTATAAGAGTTAAAGGATTCGTAAATTGGAGTTGGCAAAATACTGCTAAAAAAGATAATTTGGTTATTTTTTGCAATAACCCTAGTGAACTATCAATAGATAATGAAACAGTAATAAATGGATCTTTATATTTGGGAAGTGCCAGCTTAACATTAGCTAATGCGGGTAGTATTACAGGAGATGTAGCTACAGGCGGTAATTTTGTAAATATTTCAGGATCAACGGCTGCATCAAAAATTATATATGCTCCGAATGCAGCAGTAAACTTATCTGGAAGCGTATATATAAATGGTGCAGTTATAAGTAAGAGTATTAGAATGGTAGGTGACACTAAAATTGGATTAGGTAACTCACCTATGATTTTTAATCCACCAATAAATACTGGTGGATCTAATGACTATAAAATAATAGGTAACCCTAAGTATGAAAATAGTTAATTAGTAGCATTACACTTTTAGCTATCAATATATAAAATGAAGGCAATACACCTAGGATAATATTATTTGCAAGAAATCATTCTTTATTGACAAGCTAATAACTATATTCTATAATAAGTATAATTTCAAAACAGATTACTCGTATATACCTAGGATATGGCTAGGAGTATCTACCAGAAACCTTAAATTTCTGACTATGAGTGAATTAATGTGTATTTATTATAGAGTCCATGGAAGGGCTTATTTTGAGCATATTAACTTCACTTGAGTTAATATGCTTTTTTTATTTCTAAAATGCAAGATAACTTGCAAGAGAAATGAAAAATGCAAGAAAAACATTGGGTTATTTTTAAAATTTAAATTTTGAGGAGGAGTCTTTCATGGCAAGAATACTTAAAACAGCGTACACATTTGATGATGTTCTTTTAGTACCAAACAAGTCTGAAATATTACCAAAGGAAGTAACTTTAGCAACGAATCTTACTAAAAAAATAAAACTTAATTTACCACTATTGAGTGCTGGTATGGATACCGTAACTGAATCAAAAATGGCTATAGCTATTGCAAGAGAAGGCGGCATAGGAATTATACATAAGAACATGACTATAGAGGAACAAGCAAGAGAAGTTGATAGAGTAAAGAGACAAGAAAATGGTGTTATAAAAGACCCTATATTCTTATCAGCTAATCACAGTGTACAAGAGGCTCTAGATTTAATGGCTCAATATAGAATATCAGGGGTTCCTATAACTTCAGCAGATGGAAAACTTATAGGAATAATTACAAATAGAGATGTAGTATTTGAAACAAATTTTGATAGAAAAATAGATGATGTTATGACTAAGGAAAATCTTATAACTGCATCAGAAGGTACTACATTAGAAGAAGCTAAAGAAATATTAAAGAAACATAAAATTGAAAAGCTTCCTTTAGTAGATAGTGAAGGATATTTAAAAGGACTTATTACTATTAAAGATATAGAAAAGGTAAAAGCATTCCCTAATGCAGCTAAAGATTCTGCAGGAAGACTTCTTTGTGGAGCAGCTGTTGGAGTAACTGGAGACATGGAAGAGAGAGTTGAGGCTTTAGTTAAAGCTAATGTTGATGTAATAACTTTAGATACAGCTCATGGACATTCCTTTGGAGTTTTAAATGCTGTAAAAACTATAAAGAGTAAATATCCAGAACTTCAAATAATAGCAGGGAATGTTGCTACAGCAGAAGCTACTAGAGATTTAATAGAAGCTGGAGCAGATTGTGTTAAGGTTGGTATAGGACCTGGATCTATATGTACAACTAGAGTTGTTGCAGGGGTAGGAGTTCCTCAGTTAACAGCAGTTATGGATTGTGCAGAAGAGGGTAGAAAGTATGGAGTTCCTGTAATTGCAGATGGAGGAATAAAATACTCAGGAGATATAGTTAAAGCATTAGCAGCAGGAGCATCAGCAGCTATGATGGGATCTTTACTTGCTGGTTGTGATGAAGCACCAGGAGAAATTGAAATATATCAAGGCAGAAATTATAAAGTATATAGAGGTATGGGATCTTTAGCAGCTATGAATAAAGGATCAAAGGATAGATATTTCCAAGAAGGAAATAAAAAACTAGTTCCAGAAGGTGTTGAAGGAAGAGTTGCTTATAAAGGATATTTATCAGAAACTATTTACCAACTTATAGGTGGAATTAGATCTGGTATGGGATATTTAGGAGCAAGCACTCTTGATAAATTATATGAAACAGCAACATTTGTTGTTCAAACTTCAGCAGGACTTAAAGAAAGTCATCCACATGATGTTAATATAACTAAAGAAGCACCTAACTACAGCGTTAGTCAATAAGTAAACCTTGGAGGAGAAATAATGAATAAAGAGTTAGTTTTAGTACTTGATTTTGGTGGTCAATATAATCAATTAATAGCAAGAAGAGTTAGAGAATGTAATGTGTATTGTGAAGTTCATCCATACAAATTAAGTGTAGATGAAATAAGAGAAATGAATCCAAAGGGAATTATTTTCACTGGTGGACCTAACAGTGTATATGGTGAAGATTCTCCTTTATGTGATAAAGCTATATTTGAATTAGGAATTCCTGTTCTTGGTATATGTTATGGATCACAACTTATGGCTCATGTTCTTGGAGGAAAAGTTGCAACTGCTCCAGTAAGTGAATATGGAAAGACAGAAGTAAGTGTTAATGTTGAATCTAAGCTATTTGAAGGGGTATCACCATCAACAATCTGCTGGATGAGCCACACTGACTACATAGAAAATGCACCAGAGAATTTTAAAATAGTAGGAAACACTCCAGTTTGTCCAGTAGCTGCTATGGAAAATGCAGAAAAAAATCTATATGCAGTTCAATTCCACCCAGAAGTTATGCATACACAAGAAGGAACTAAAATGTTATCAAACTTCGTATACAATGTTTGTAACTGTTCTGGAGATTGGACAATGGATTCCTTTGTTGAAAGAACAATAACAGAAATCCATGAAAAAGTTGGAGATGGTAAAGTATTATGTGCTTTATCAGGTGGAGTTGATTCATCTGTTGCAGCAGTTTTACTATCAAAAGCAGTAGGAAAACAACTAACTTGCGTATTCGTTGACCATGGTTTACTTCGTAAAGATGAAGGTGATGAAGTTGAAGCAATATTTGGACCAGAAGGACAATATGACTTAAACTTTATCCGTGTAAATGCTCAAGAAAGATTCTACGAAAAATTAAAAGGAGTAGAAGAACCAGAGCAAAAGAGAAAAATCATTGGCGAAGAATTCATAAGAGTATTTGAAGAAGAAGCTAAAAAGATAGGAACCGTTGATTACCTAGTTCAAGGTACAATATATCCAGACGTTATAGAAAGTGGACTTGGAGATTCAGCTGTTATAAAATCTCACCACAACGTTGGAGGACTTCCTGACTATGTTGATTTTAAAGAAATAATCGAACCACTAAGAGCATTATTTAAAGATGAAGTACGTAAAGCAGGACTAGAACTAAACATTCCTGAAAAACTAGTATACAGACAACCTTTCCCAGGACCAGGACTTGGTATCCGTATAATAGGAGAAGTAACTGCTGAAAAAGTAAGAATAGTTCAAGAAGCAGACTATATATACAGAGAAGAAATAGTAAAAGCAGGAGTAGACAAATCAATAAATCAATACTTCGCAGCTTTAACTAACATGCGCTCTGTTGGAGTTATGGGAGACGAAAGAACTTATGACTATGCAGTAGCACTACGTGCAGTAACAACTAGTGACTTCATGACAGCAGAATCAGCTGATCTTCCATGGGAACTACTAGGAAAAGTAACTACAAGAATAATAAACGAAGTAAAAGGCGTTAACCGTGTATTCTATGATTGCACAGGAAAACCACCAGCTACTATAGAGTTTGAATAAAGAATATAGATAATATGAAATGAGAAAGCCTATTTTACAGTATTTATTGTGATTAATAAACTGTAAAATAGGCTTATTTTTATATAGTTCCCCCCGCTAAAGCCCCCCTAAAATAAGTAAGTAAGAGACATTAAATAATATCAATATTATCTTTTAAAAATATATATTCGGGAAACGTTAAAGAGTTAGCAAAAATAGTATTCCCATTATTATTGTAATGAAAAAATGCTAGGAACCTTCCATTACAGTCTATCTCTAAATTATTTATTATAACTTTTTTAGACCAGTTTAATCTAGGTGAGGGTATTGGGTCAGGTATTATTAGTATCTGATTGATATAATAGTATTCGAAATCATTAACTTTAGAAAGTTGTTCAAAAATCTTAGTAGTTTCTTTAGTATCAGTTATCCAATCAAACTCCATTGTATCAATTGTTAATAATGATATTGAAGGTTGGTAAGCAAATGCAATTGTAGAATCCATTATAACTATTTCCTTTCTAAAATTTAACTCATTTACATTAAAATCTTATTTTGAAAAAGTAAACTTTTCTTTCAGTGGTTCAAAAAAAGCTCGAATCTCTAGACCTTTTTCTTCATAAGCTTGGAAAAGTTCATCTACTTCTTGAACACTGTAGGTATAGTGTTTTTTATTCGATAAATTAGCTATTAAAGTCATATCAGAAAAAACTCGAGACATGCGATTTTCTGCTACCCTTCTAAATTTATCTTCTTTGACACTCTTTTCTTTATTATCTTCTGAAAATTTGAAATTTGAGATTGTATTATTTTTTAAAGTAATTGGTGAGTCAAAATATTTTCGAATCTCTGCCCCTTTTTTCATATAAGCTTCAAAAAGTTCAGTAATCTCTTGATTACTATACATATAGTTTTTTTTTGATGATAAATTAGCAATTAAATTCATATTACTAAAAATTCTTGACATACGCCTTTCCGCTATTCTTCGAAATTTTTCTTGCCTAGTTTCTTCTTCCATACTTATTTCTCCTCCTATTTACACTTATTATTAATTAAGAATACCACAATAATAATATTTATAGCAATATTTTTAATAAATATGGGAATAGCCTATTGAATAAAATTCCAATCTATGATAAGGTGTAATAAAACCTCATTTAAATGAATTTTAAGAAAAAATAGAGGTATAATTGAGGTTTTAGTGGATATAAAATAGTTTTAGGGGGTAATAAGATGACAGATTCATTGAGAGCTTCACCAAAAGAGATAGTTAGCTTTATTATGAAAATTAAGAATCAGCGGTTATATTTATAACAAATTATTGAATTATAAAGGAGATTTAAAAAGATGGAAAATATAAGAGATATTTTACAAAGAGAAGACATTTATTTAAAAAATTTAACTTATGATTTTTGCAAAAGGATACAAACGCTTAGAAGAATTGAACAGTCAGAGGAGTTTGCAATAGCTAATGAGCAACTTATTAGCTTAAAACAAGAATTACCTTTTGAAAACATTTCAGAGCCCACATTAAAAAAGGTAATAGGGAATTTATTAGTTTCTAAGCATTTGAAACGTAGGGATAATGATAAGTTACTATATGAATTATTGCAGAGTGATACTAGTTATAGATTTTATCTAAAATCATTCTATTATTCCAAAAACTAGATAGAGAAGGGATGTATTTCTCCCTTTTATATCAGATTAATAAAATATTCATCATTAATCCAGTATTTGAATTGTGTATGTCTAATACTAAAATAATTAAATTTAAAATGGAGTTGATACATATGGAAAATGCAATAGAACCTTTTAAGACACAGTTCAGTGAAGAATTTGAGAGGGGGAAGAAGAAAAAGATTAATTATAGATACTATATATATATTATGATTACAGTATTTGCTATAAACTGCTTTAGTATTGGATTTGAACTATATAAGGAGTATAAGACGGATAGGATCATAAGTAATTTATTTGTAGATAATGTTTATTCAGATAAAGCTGGTGTTTTAAACAGTATAAAAACAGTTAAAAAGCTCCCTTCTAAGGTATTAAATAAATTAATTGAGAACAATATAAAGATAGATTATATACCGTGGGAGCCAGCTGAAGGTTTTGTTGCTGAATTCAGAGGATTAGATAAGCTTATTTTAGTTAATTATGTTGATAGTGATAACACTAATGTATTTTGTAAATATAGAAATGAGATTAATACTATGCATGAAATTGGACATGCATTTGACTATGATTATGAGTTAAATTTAATGGGTTACGCATATTCAGGAATTAAGGAGTTTGATGATATATATAAGGCAGAAGCCAGTAAGTTATTTAATTCATACACATTTAAAAATACTAATACTGCTTATCTAAATTATTATTTGAATTCTAGGTGGGAATATTTCGCAGAATGTTTTGCCTTGTATTTTGCAAATAATGATACGAATAAGATTCTATATGAAAAAGCTCCAAGAACATTTGATTTTATAAAGAACATTACGTCGACAAATAATGATACTTTTTTTATGTTTCTAAAAGAAAAAACAGTAGAGTATATAAATCAAATAAAAACAGGCAATATCAAATCAAAATATTTTCAGTTAGACAATACCACATATTATTGGGAAAAAGGGGTTGTTAAGAATGTTTATGTTTAGATTATTTAATAGAAACAGAGAAAAAGAAGAGTGGAAGGAAGTTATTTATCCACCACATAAAAAATTAAAGCTATGGGGTATTCCTATAAGAGTATACCTTTTAATTATAACTGTATTGTTTGAAACTTATTTAACTATGTTGTTTAGTGATTTATTTTATTTTAGTTCTATATTGCAAATTCTATTACTATTCGCATACCTTTTTCTAATATTTAAAACGTTTGTTCATTATAAGAACTTTGTACGTAGCAATAAAGAAAAAGAAAGTAATATAGAGAATAATCTAAGATATTTGATTCATACGAACAAGCTTTATGATGAAGAGTCGTTGAGGATAGAAAGAAATGGAAAAATAGAAATAGAAAAAAGGATAGTAAGAGCCATTAAATTATACTATAAAGAAGATGAAACTAAGGTATATGTTAGAGTTGATAAGTTAGGAGATAGATTTACTAAAATTGCACCTACATTAGGCGAAAATCTTGAAAGCACATTATCCTTAGAAATAGATGCCACTAATTCTACAGTAGACTATTTCGAGTATGTATTTTTAAAGCATAGAGATAAAAGAATTGATTTGTCAGAAAGTCTTAATAATAAATATAAAAAATTAGATTTTATTCAGATTAGTCGAAGCATTTCTTATAGGCTATCTAAAACTCCACATAGTTTAATAGTAGGGGGCACAGGCTCGGGTAAATCATTCTTCATTTTAGGAAAAATTGTAAGTTATTTAAGTCTAACACCACAAGCAGAATTATATATTATAGACCCTAAAAAAGCAGATCTTAGCTTATTGAGGTTTTTGGAAAATTTAGAAGATAGAGTTGCCACTGAAGCTAACCAAATAGCCAAAATGCTAAGACAAGTAGTAGAAATAATGGAAGATAGATATAAGACTTACTTTAATGATAGGTCAGCATTTGGGAAAGACTATACAGACTTTGGTCTACCTCCAGTTATAGTGATATTTGATGAGTTTAGTGCTTTTTTACATTCAACAGATAAGAAACTAAGTAAAGAAGTGTTAGATTATATTTTCACTATAGTAATGAAAGGTAGACAAGCAGGAGTGATTGTTGAAATCTTAATGCAAAGACCGTCCGCTCAATGTCGTCAACTTAGAACAATAGCACCAAAGAAATTTTATATGAATTTGAGATTAAGTAGTCAATTTAGTT